>JAYVOP010000305.1:0-15555 GCA_043757865.1 Verrucomicrobiales bacterium
TCGCGCGCCCCTCTGCGATCGTCGCATTGAGATGCCAAAACGCCCTCCACCCCGCATTTCCCGGTTCAAATCCCCCTCCATAGCCCACCCCCGTCCGCCGAAGCCGGGCCTGACTGCGCTCAGATGCAGAGTGAAAGGAAACCTAAAAGAAATTCTTCAAAAACCCCAATTACCTGCCAAGAATCTGCTCAAGAACCGAGTCCTGCGTCTAGGCCGCCAGCGGTTTCTCCTAGGATCCGCGTTCCTGATCCGCGTGGAAGTTGCCTTGGTCGTGGCTAGCGGCACGGCTGCCGCGTTTTCCTGAAAAGCGTAAGCAGGCATTTCCCGGAAGCAGGCTAGGGTTCCCGCTCCCTCCTGAACCATGCACTTGCCCATCCTGACGATCCTTTCCGCTTTTCTCCTTCCTCTAGCCGCGTTGGCGGATAGCTCCTTTCCTTTGCTGGATGCGGCTTTGCTGGATGATCAGACTTTCGCTCAATGGTCTGCGGGCGGGGAATCCGCCGTGCCGGAGACGGAGGCGAAGGATGGACCGCGCTCGATTGTGTGGGCTACGGCGGGGAAGGTGGATTGGCGGGGAATCAAGTTTGGCGCGGGGCGGGATGGGGACGTGCGGCATTTGCGGATAGGCTTTTCCCAGCCTGTCCTAGCTGGCTCAGTGCTGGTGAGCGGCGGTGGGGTCTTGAGTGTGCTGCGGGCGGATGCGGCTTATCCAGGCGACCTTGCAAACGATGCGCAATGGTTGCCTGCGGAGCGGTTAGTCAATGGAGAGGTGTCGCGGACGGAAGTCACAGAAGGGGCTTACGCGGTGTGGGTTTTGCCGACTGGAACCAGCACGCGGGCATTGCGGTTTTCACATCGTCCAGCCGCAGCGGATAAAGAAAATGCGGGTGTGCTGGGCGGGGCGTGGTTGCTGCCGCAGCGGCTGGCCAATGTGGCTCCGCAGGCACTAGCGCAGTCGGTGGCACGCGATGATATTTCTGCGCGGCTGATCGATGAATCGCATAATGGCACGTGGCAGACGTGGGAAAATGCGGAGCAGGGTCGGGCGCTGCCAGTGACCAGCGAGCACCCCGAGGTCATCACGCTGACATGGCCTAGCAAGGTGTCCTTGAGTGGCGTTTGCCTGCTCTGGACGGGCTTTCCAGCGGCAGAGGTGGAAACCTTTAGCGGTGGCGAAACGGAAAATGTAGCCCATGCCGCAGAGGCTAGTTGGCAGCGGGTTGGCAGTGCGGAGAAGCTGGAAACTTACTATCCCGTGCAGTTAGGGCCGCACTGGCTAGCGTTTGCGAAGCCCGTGGTGACGCGGGCGTTGCGGTTGAAGATCACGGCGGGATTCCCCTCTGCGCAGGGGCATTTGGAGGATAAAGTAAAAGGCGGTCGGCGGGTGTGGCTGGGGGAAATCATGGCGCTGGCTCCGCTGGCGGACGATCGTCCGCTAGCCTCGCTGCGGCTGCCGAAGCACGCGGAGGAACCGCCGCCGATCCCGATCCATTTCACCTTACCCCAGGCTGGCGTGGTGACGTTAGTCATTGAAGACCTGACGAATCATCGGGTGCGGAATCTGGTGAGTGAAACGCCCTTTCCGGCAGGGGAAAATACCACGTGGTGGGACGGCAGCGATGATCTGCTGCGCGATCCAGAGGCGGCTCGGCATGGCGTTTATAACATCCCCACCCGGCCCGTGGAGCCTGGGAAATACAAGGTGCGTGGGCTTTGGCATGAGCCCCTGAAACTGCATTACGAGTTCAGTATTTACAACGCCGGGAAGCCCGCTTGGGAAACGGCGGACAAGACGGGCTGCTGGATGACCACCCACACGCCGCCTACGAGCATCGCGACGATTCCAGGCGCGAAGATGCCGGATGGTCAGCCGTTAGTGCTCATCGGAGCCTTTGTGGCGGAAGGCGGACACGGCCTCCAGTGGCTGCGGGAGGATGGCACTAAACTAGGCGGCCAAGGCTGGGTGGGCGGGAACTGGACGGGCGCGCCCACGCTGGCGGTGGACCTGGGAAAGCAGGCGATCCCAGATCACGCTGGTTACGTCGGATCGGTCTGGGAAGGGGAATTGCGGCTCACGGCTAAGACTTCCAAGTTGGAGGATAAGCCCGTTTTCAAATCACAGTTAGGCCCGGACCCGCGCATTGAAAAGCCGCAGGATGGCCAGAAGCCGTCGCTGCTGGAGGGCTTTGATGGTGGAGATAAAATCTACGTCCTCGCAGGGATTGCGGCTCGGGATGGGGTGCTAGTCTGTTCCCTGTTGCGGCAAAATGAATTGCTCTTGGTAGATGCCAAGGCGGGAAATATTGCTGGAAAAGTCAGCGTCCCGAGTCCGCGTGGAGTGACGTTTGATGCGGCGGGGAGGATGCTGGTGCTGAGCGGCACGCAGTTGCTCCGCTTTGCTTCCGTGAATGGGGGGCCGCCGCAACGCCTGATTTCACAAGGGCTGGAGGATCCTCGGCAGCTTTGCATGGCCACCACGGGGGAATTTTACATTACGGATCGGGGGAACTCGCATCAGGTAAAAGTGTTTTCCGCCGAGGGTAAATTTCTCCGCTCCCTGGGGGATGCTGGCGCACCTGCCTTGGGGAAATATAACGCGAACCATTTGAATAATCCTAACGGGATCGCGTTGGATAGTCAGGGTCGTCTGTGGGTGGCAGAGGCGGATAATTATCCGCGTCGGGTCTCGCTCTGGACGGCGGAAGGGAAGCTGGTCCGGGCGTTTTACGGTCCCACGGAGTATGGCGGCGGTGGGGTGTTGGATGCGCAGGATGCTGCGCGATTTTTCTATAAAGGCATGGAGTTCACATTGGACTGGAAGACGGGCACGGATCAGTTGCAGCGCGTGTTCGCCCGTCCAGAGCCGATCCTAGAGGCTCACGGCGGATTTTATTCGCCCGACTATCCGTTGTATCCGCAGGGCGGAAAGGGGCGGCGTTATTTCACTAGCTGCTACACGCATAATCCTACGGGCGGGGATCACGCGGCCTTCATTTGGCGAGATGAGGCCACGGCGGCCAAGTTAGTGGCGGGGCTGGGAGATGCGCATCATTGGGAAATTTTGCGGACCCCGGAGTTCCGGTCTTGCTGGCCAGAGGGCACCAAACCAGAGGAGCCGAATCCCCCACCAGATCGGCACGCAGCGTTTGTGTGGGCGGATTTGAATGACGATGGCCGGCCTCAGCCTAACGAGGTGAAAATGGTCAAGGAAACCGTGCGGGGCATCACCGTGATGAACGATCTTTCCTTCATTGCGAGCCGCTTTGGCGATGTTTCCGCTCAGTTCGCGCCCACCAGTCTAACGACTGACGGCACGCCTAGCTACGAGCTGCAACCTAGGAACATAGGGCCGTGCGGCGGAGCGCCACCGTCCAGCGGTGGAGACCAAACGCTGCGCACAGGCGACTGGACGCTGAACACAAATGCCGCCCTGCCATTTTCCCCCTACAGCCTCGGCGGCAGTTTCCAGGGCGAGCCGCGTTGGAGCTATCCCAGCGCGTGGCCGGGGCTTCATGCGAGTCACGAGGCCGCGGTGCCGGATCGGCCTGGGATGGTGATTGGGCACACGCGGCTGCTGGGGGATTGTATTCAGAGCAAGCTAGGACCGCTCTTTGGTGTGAACGAAAACATGGGCAACATGGCACTCTTTACGGCTGACGGATTGTTTGTGGCTAACCTGTTTAATGACATCCGCCTGCGGCCCAACTGGGCGGCTCCGGTGGCCACGCGGGACATGGAGGTGACGGACGTTTCCCTGCACGATGAAAATTTCTGGCCGAGCATGACGCAGACGCCTGAGGGCAAAGTATTTCTAATCGACGGAGGGCGCACGAGCCTAGTTAGGGTTGATGGTTTGGAAACGCTGCAACGCATTCCCGAGCAGGAAATTTCCGTCACTCCGGAGGATCTAGCCCAAGCGCGCGATTGGTTTACCCGAGCGGAAATCACCCGCCAGCAAGCGCGTGGGACGGGCGTGCTCAGCGTGTCCCTGACGGCCCAGGCTCCACTCGTGGACGGCCAGCTAACGGACTGGCCGATCACCACGGATTGGGCGATCATTGACCGCCGGGGCACCAAGGCAAATTTCAACAGCGACTCCCGTCCATACGAGGTGAGTGCCGCAGTTTGCCTCAGTGGGGATAAGCTCTACGCCGCGTGGCGGACGACAGAAAAGGACCTCCTCAAAAACACCGGAGACACGCCGAACGCGCTTTTCAAGACCGGAGGCTGCCTGGATGTGATGCTCCAGGCGGAGACGGAGCAGCGGCTGCTGATCACGTTAGTCAAAGGCCAGCCTCGGGCGATGTTGTATCGCGCCAAAGTGCCTGGCACGGAGCATCCGGTGGCCTTCAGCAGCCCCTGGCGGACGATCCAGATTGATGCCGTAGAAGACGTGAGCGACCAACTCCGACTCGACACGGACAATGCTGGCAACTACGAGATCAGCATTTCCCTAACCAGCCTCCACTGGCATCCCAAAGCTGGGGATATCCTGCACGCAGACCTGGGCATCCTGCGCGGCAGCAATGGTCAAACGACCCAACGCGTGTATTGGGCGAACAAAGCCACCGCCATCACAGCGGATGTGCCGAGCGAGGCCGAGCTGACGCCCAAGCTCTGGGGGACGTGGCGGATAGCAAAGGCTGCGGAGTAGGCTAAGAACGCTGCTTGCTCAGATCCTTTGAGTTATAAAATGCCGCCATCCAGCTTCAGCACGGAGCCCGTGGTGTAGCCTGCGTCCTCGCTGGCGAGGTAGAGCACGGCGGCGGCTACCTCTGCGGGTTGGCCCAGGCGGCGGGCGGGCACGCGCTGGGCGAGGTCTGGCGACATGCTTTCGTTGCTGATGTAGCCGGGGCAGAGCGCGTTCACAGTCACTCCGTTGCGCGCCACTTCTTTGGCAAATGATTGCGTTAGCGCGACCACGCCCGCTTTGGCGGCGGCATAGTTGGTTTGCCCGGCGGGAGCCAGCAGGGCACTGAGGGAGGCAATGTTTATGATGCGGCCATAGCGTTGGCCTAACATGGTGCGCACCACCGACCGGCAGCCGAGAAAAGTGCCCGTGAGATGCGTGGCCAGCACCTCGTGCCAAGCATCTAATGGCATGGTGGCCAGCAAGGCATCTTGATGCCGCCCGGCGTTATTGACCAAGACATCCACCCGCCCGCAGCGGGCCAGTACCAGCGCTACCGCCGCCTCCCAGGCGGCCTCAGAGGTGACTTCCAGATCCATGATTTCTGCGCGCTGGGGATACTCCGCCACCAGCGCCTCCGCCTGCGCGCGCGCGCTCCGACAGCCGAGGAACACCCGAGCCTCCGGCCAACGTTCCAAAAACATTCGCCCACAAGCGAGCCCGATCGAGCCATTGCCCCCAGAGATGATAATACTACGCATGGCCGGAGCCTGCGGCAGCGCGGGCCAATGGCAAGGCCAGTTCTCCATGTTACAATTCCCCGGCGGGATTCTCTTTTGCGCAATGAGTCCCTGCGCTTATGGATGCGCTCACTTATTTCTTGTTATGAATTCTACCCGTTGGTCCATCTTCTTTGCCCTGTTAGGGCTGACCGTGCTCATCCCCGCATACTTTATTCCGGCCATGTTGGTGGCTAATGCGCTGGATGGCAGCCGCTGGCTGTCCGTGTGGTCCGGCATCACCACCTTCTGGGAGCGTGGGCATTATTTCTTGGCGCTGCTCATCTTCAGTTTCAGTTTGGTGTTCCCCTTATTCAAGTTAGGGCTGTGCCTGCTCTGCGCGGCGGGCGGGGGGTGGTTGTCAGTGAGATTTCGCCAACGCGTCATCGCCCTCACAGAGTGGACGGCCAAGTATTCCATGTTAGATGTGTTCGTAATCGCGCTCCTGATTTTGCTGGTAAAGGTGGACGAATTTGTGCTCATGCTGCCCAGTCTGGGGTTGTATCTCTTTAGCTTTGCGGTGCTGTGCTCGGCGGTGGCCAGTGCGCTCTTGAAGCGCGGCCTCGCCCAGCCCAGGCCGCAGGCCGCGGCTGGCCCTTACCTGCCATGGATCTTCGTGGGGGCCGCATTAGCCGCCTGGGGCGTGACCTTGGCCACGGGAAATAGCGGTGGCTCTGTGGACCACGTGCAGTTGACTAACCTCACCAAACGACCCATTCCCCGCACGGTGGAAAAGCTGCTAGGGCTCAAGGAAATTACTAAATCCGAGCACAGCTTCTGGTCTAAGGACACGCTGAATCGTGTGCTGGAAGCCGTGCAAGCCGCCACGACGGATGCGGGCTGGCAGATCCCCCGGGGTTATGTGTTGGTGGAAACGTATACGGGCCGCCGCCTGACCAGCGCCTCCCAAGTGCTGCATCTGGAGGACGCCCACCTCACGTTAGACTTCGCCCTGCCGGAAACTTTACTCCTGCGGGACATCGCCAGCATCGAGCTGCATTCGGTGGTGGACTACGCGGGGATGTTGCCCGTGGATGCCGTGGAAGAACGCATGGCGGTGAACCAAGATCGCTTCCGCACCTGGACCCAGGATTGGTATGGACGGCTCTTCCTCTTTCAATGGCACGGCCCGCAGAATCCCGCCTTCACCTGGGGCGTGGTCTTAGCGGTGGGCGGGTGGTTAGGCTGTTGCGGGGCGCTGAGTGGCTTGGCGAGCAGGCGACGTCCGCTCCCGCAGTTGGCTTCCCCGGCTAGCGACATTTCTCGTGGGGAATCGGTCTGAGGTGGACAAGCAGAATTTCCTGTGACATGGCAGCGGCTATGCAACCCACCATCGTTACCCTGGACTTAGAAGGCGTGCTCGTGCCGGAAATTTGGATCGCCTTCGCTGAGAAGACGGGCTTGGCAGAACTACGCCTCACCACCCGGGACATCCCGGATTATGAGTTACTGATGCGCGGACGACTCGCCATTTTAGAACAGCATGGGCTGACGTTACCAGACATCCAAGAAGTCATCGGCACGCTAGAGCCGCTGGCCGGGGCGCGGGCCTTTTTAGATGAACTGCGGGCCTTCACCCAGGTCATCATTCTCTCAGATACCTTTGCGGAATTCGCCCAGCCGTTGATGCGCCAACTCGGCTGGCCCACCATCCTCTGCCACCAACTAGAAGTCGGGGAAAATGGGCGCATCGTGAACTATCAGCTCCGGCAGCAAAATCAAAAGCAAGCCGCTGTGGCCGCCTTACAGGGCTTGAATTACCGGGTGCTAGCCGCTGGGGATTCCTTTAACGATACCACCATGCTCCAGCAGGCAGACGCCGGATTTTTCTTCCACGCACCTGAGTCCATCCAAGCTCAGTTCCCCCAGTTCCCGGCCTTCGAGCACTACGGAGACTTGCTAGCCGCGATCCGCGCGGCGGCCTAGGACGTGTTTTAAAATGGAGCGCGGAGTGGCACTCCGCTACATTTCGCTAAGGGCGAAGGAAATTGCGGCTCGGCCAGCGCTGCGGAGTGCCACTCCGCGCTCCATGGCGGAGGCTGCTATTTTAAAACACGGCCTAGGGCGATCACTTTTGGCACTTGCGCTAACGTCCGCACGGGGGCAAAAATCAAGCCTCTCCACCGCCCTTTCCTTATGAAAATACTGCTCGCCTCCGTGCTCACTCTCAGTGCCCTTGCTTACCTGAAGTATGCTTCCCGGCCAGCGGAAATACTGCCCACCGTGGTGGTGGCGCAGCACCGCTCCCACGCCATGCAGCCGCCGCTGGCGGTGGTGCCCACCCCGATGCCAGTAGCCCCCCCCACGCGCACCGTGGTTCGGCCCGTGGGGACTCCCGCCAGCGCTCCCTCCCTGCCCGTGCCACCGCCCATTCTCGCCATGGCACCTGCTCCCGCCGCCCCGGTGGCTCCTCCGGTGGTGCCCGGTCTGGCCCCGCTCCTGCTGGCCCTGCAACGGGCGTCAGGGCCTAACCAGGACGAGTTCAATGGCTATGCGGAGATCGAACTAGCCCAACAAGCCGAGGGTATGGAACGCATCCAAATGATCCGCCATGGCATCACCGTCTTGGCGAATACCAATCTGCCCCAGGCGCTGGAACTGGCCAACTCCCTGCCAGAGCAACACGATCATGGCGTGGCCGTGGGCACCATCATCCGCAGCGTGGCAGAACGCAGCCCGGCTCTAGCGGCTGAGATCGCTTTCACCCAAGTGCCTCCAGAGACCACCCAACAGCTCCTCACCTACCCACGCACCGCCGCCCTGATGAATGACCTGCTAGCCCAGAACCCCGGGCCCGCGCTCCAGTGGGCGGCCACCATGAGTGCATCCGAGGCCAGCGCAGAAAATAATGCTTCAAGTAGTCTCGCTCGGAATGTGCTGCCGGGGGATTCTAATCAAGCAGCCCTCACCTGGGCCAGCGCCATCGCGGATCCCATCGCCAGAGCGGCCTTGGAAAATTATGTGCAGAGGATCAGCAAAGCCCCCTAACGAGGCTAGGGAACGAGCGTGATCTTTACCCGCCCAAAGCGACGCGTGGCGGGCGCGATGGCATCTTTCACCAGCACGCGCTCCCAGGTAGCATCCACGCTGGTCACAGTTTCCGGCGTGGTGGCATCCAGAAACGTCGTCGTGCTAGCACCGAACTGCGGCGTGTAAGTCAGACCGTAGGCGCTGGGGTTTTTCCGCCGGAGATATTCCACCTGGAGGAAGCGGGTGGCGGGCGTGGTGCCCGTGGGCGTGACTAGGGGCAGGGCTGGCGTGTTGCTGGCATCCAAGAGCTTGCGGGTGGCTAGGGTGGGATTCAGCCCGAAGGCGTATTCGATAATCAGGTTGAGGCCATCTGCATCCGCATCCCCCGCTGTGAGCGTGGTATTGCCGGGCAGCGCATAGCTGCTAGCCCAAGTCTGGAATCCACTCAGCCATGTGAGGTCCAGGCGGGGCCGCCGCGTGACATCCGCTGCGGCCTCGCTGGATTTCCATACCCAGCCATCCGTGCCGCCGGGCTCTGTTTGCACCACCCAGCCATTGTTGATCGTGCCCGTGCGCCAGAGATTCACATCATCCGTGACATCGAAGATGATCGGCGTGCCCAGCGCCTCGGTGGTGGAGGCATAGCCCGTAAAGGTAGCGGTGGCCGCCGCATTCGTGCCATCCGTGGTGACCCCGCCAACCAGCGTATTCCACGTGGAGGCCCCACTCCAGGCGGTATTCATGCGGAAAAGGTCCATGCGGGCCGCACTCTCATTGCTCGTTCCCGTGCCTGTGAAGAGGAATAATTTAGCACTCACGATGCTCCCGCCCGCTGGCACTTGGTTTACCCCACTGCCGAAGAGCGAGTCATAACGGATCAGGGATTGCGCAGGCTGAATCCCCGTGGCCGTGCCGTAATCCCCATCCACGCTCAGGTCTTCCACCGTGCCGGCGGCGGCATCTGGGGCATCTGCATGGATGAAGGTATCCACCACGCCAGTGTAGCCATTCAACCCCTGACGCAGGGAGGTAAACCGGGTGGGAAAATCCGTGTCGAAGACGCCATAGATCGGTTTCACCTGCGCCATCCGCCCAGAGTGGGTGGTGCCGTGCATATCCTCCAACGTGCGGGTGATGTTATGCAGCGTCCAAGCATTGGCGTCCGTGCTGCCATTTTTCAAATGCGCTCCATAAAAGATCGTGGCGATCCGGTTATCGTTACCATAGTCATCCTCATCCCAGGTGACGATGAGCAAGCTATTATGCGTCGTGGCCCAAGTGGCATAGGCCCCCATATTCGTCTGCAACCAAGCATCTCCAGCGGCCCGACTGCCGTCATGCATATCGTGATCTTGATCAGGAATTACATAGGACACTGCGGGCAGGGAGGCATAGTTAGCGCTGGTGGGAAAGGAGGTGAACTGGAGATGCACGGAGGGAGCTATCTGCACGCTAGAAAGCGGCGTGGCAGTGGTCATCCAATTCGTCCAGGGGCAGTGCTTCCGGCGGTATTTCGTGGTCGTGGAACTGGAGTAGGAATTTGTGAAATCCCCTGCCGTCGGCAAACCATCATTGTAAGTTAGGAAACTGACCCCCTTCGCCCGCAAGGCCGCCCCAAAGTTGGCCGTCGTAAACGGAATGCCCGCAGGGGTGGAATCATCTGTAACACTCTGCGCAGAGCCACTGAACAGGTGCAGATAGTTCGGCTGACTGGGATGCACCAGCGCATACATATCACTAAAGGACACCCCGCCATCCGCTAGCGTATTGAGATACGGACAGTTCACCCGGTCCCCGATGATCTGGCCGATGTAGCGGTTTTCCTCCACCACGATCACCACATGATCATAGTGCGGAGGCGTAGCCCAGAGCAGCGTAGGGGCCACCAGCGCTAGGCCGGAGAGGCAGCGGGAAAGAGTGTGCATGAGGAAGCAGGGGAGCGAGGAGAGGAGAAAATTTATCGCCCAGACTATGCCGGGGCCCGTGCCGCGTGGGAAGCGCTATCTGCTTCCATGACAGGCGGTTCATTTATTTCCCCCACTGCCAGCAGTCGCGACTCAAGGCCGCGTCAGCGCTTGGACCTGGGCTTGCGCAGCCGCCTGTTCTTCGGCGGTGGGGAGCTGTTGGATCCAGGTCTGCACGACGGCGGGATCTTGTTTAGCCCAAGTTTGCCGCCCACGCCTCATCCGTTGTATCCGAGCGAGCGCGGCGGGACAGAGCACCTCCAAGGCTGCGGGAACATCCGTTTGCACCCGCCTTGCATTGCGGCATCCGGGGCTGGCGGACGCGTCCCATTGGCTGGCGCGCGCGTCATGCCGCCCTCGGTTTACCAAAGACCAGCCTGCGGATGCTCCGTGCAGGCTGGAGTTAGCCGGGGACGGACTTGCATTACGGAAACACCAGTCGGCGGCGGATTCCGCAGACTTGAATTAGCCAACCGCAGCCCTGCATTACCCCAATTCAAGCCTGCGAATGCTCACCGCCGCCCTGCACCGAGGCCCCACACTTGGGACCTCCGTTACTCCAGCCTGCATTCGCTAAGCGCAGGCCTGCATTTCCAAAGTTCAGGTCTGCAGTTAGCTCTTTCAAGTCCCTTCCCTAGGCTAAAACTGGGGGCCTTACCCGGATGAACTCCATTTAGATGAACTCCATTTCGACAGACAATATTTTCTTGAACCGGAAGGGTTCCCTGGCATCTTGCGAAAATCATGGCCTCTCCTCAAATTATCTTTGCACCTGAACCCACGAATAAGCGTGTCGTCCAGGACGGACGGGCGCTCTACCGGCCTTCTCGCAAGTCCCCCACCTACAATGCCGCTGGCACCGCCACCACAGGCCGCGTGGCCACCTACGTCTGGGGGCCAGACATCGGCAGCAGTTACACCGCTGGCCACTCTATGCAATCCGCCGGAGGCGTCGGCGGACTCCTCATGGTGCTTGATGGCGCATCCACAGCCCTGAATAATCCCGCTAACTCAGACCCCGATGCCATCGACGACGACTACTTCCCGCTCATGGATCGCATGGGCAACGTGACCGCCTACAAGAAAGCCAGCACCACCACGCCCGCCGCCCAACTAGACGCCATCTACGACTACGATGCCTTTGGCCGCGAATTCCGCAGCAGCGGCCCCGCCGCCGACACCGTGCCCTTCCACTTCAGCAGCAAATTCACCGACGCGGAAACGGGGCTGAATTATTATGGGTATCGGTATTATGATCCAGGAAATGGACGGTGGCTGGGGAGGGATCCGATTGGGGAGGAAGGTGGGGTGAATTTGTATGCGATAGTGGCTAACCGAACTATCAATAATTATGATACCGATGGGCTCTTTCTGTTCCCAATGGGTCCCGCTGGACAATGGCCGCCGCCCGGCCCAATATCCCCTTCCTCCCCGTCTCCTTTGAACCACCTGCGGGGTTCGGCACCTGAATACGATAATAAAGCATGGTTTGAAGAGCGCCTACCCAAATGGGTCAAGTTCGCCAAACAGCATTTCCGCGACACAATCGGCAAGTGGATCGAAGGTGATTGTCCCAAACCATCAGATTACGAAGGAACCGCTTCAAAATACGATAAACCAGCCTACAAGCATAACGATATAGAGGTGACCTTAGGGATGTGGGCTGCCAAGGGGGATGAAGATGCAAGTTGGTTGGAG
This sequence comes from Verrucomicrobiales bacterium, assembly GCA_043757865.1. Lineage (GTDB taxonomy): Bacteria > Verrucomicrobiota > Verrucomicrobiia > Verrucomicrobiales > V1-33 > JAGNEJ01. The sequence continues at coordinate 12,042 of JAYVOP010000305.1, forward strand.
CGATACACTGGAGTGGGAAGTTTTCATTTTATGCTAAGACGAGTCCGGATACGCGGTCAAGAAAACACGCATCTTAATTCATGGAAAGTGGCGTACGAGGCTGAAATGTATATACAAGACTATACTGGTCTTGACCCTGAACAACCATTCCAATCGGTGGTGCCTTTCAAGGCCAAAGAGCGCGGGACATGGAAGCTGGAGGGAAAAGTAATGTGCGAATGCGGTTCTAAGAAAGGCGATGATCAAGCGCCCGCCAAACAATAAAAATGAAAATATTTATCCTTGCCTTCAGTTTAGTAATCCTAATCATTTGCTTCACACTTGTTTTTAATAGTAAATGCAACTCATCCGCCGAAATGGAGCTGGAATATTTAATCAACGAGCGATTATTGACTAGTGAAAATGATCTAAAGATGGAATTCAGAACACACACATTTCGCGCCAGCGAATTCCTCTACTTAGTTAAAAACCAAACGGAATCATATTCCTCAATCAAGAAAAAAGTCGATAAAGATACAACAAACAGGGTGGATAAAACGGTTGATCAGGAGGATTTCACTTCAATTTACGTTCAAGCCCACCATGGAATCGTGCCCAAAGTGGAGTCCTATACCTGGGTTCCTTGCAAGACTGCGAATATCATCATTTACATTAGTGAGCATGGTGATGCCTGGATTCACATCCGCAGATATTAGCTAGCTGAGTGAGCAACATAAAAACTGCATGCAACGGTGTCGCACATTCGCCCTAAAAAATCGCATAGGAATCCTTTAGAGCGGCCACCACAGCGCTCCAGGGAGCTTCTACAAAAAGGTCGGCACGAAGCCAGCGGAGGTATTTTAAGCTGCGTTGCGTGAGCCGCTGGAAGTCTTGCTGGAGCACAGGCAGGGCCTCATTTTTCGCTGCCAGAGTCTTTGCTGTCTGCTCGAGACGGCGGGCTTTGCGTTTGATTTCGCTGGTGTTCCGCACGCCCTCTTCTCGGGCTAATTTTTGTTCATGGATGACCATCAGATTGTGCGCTAGGCAGATCAACGTGGCCTGCATCGTTTTCGCGGTCGGACTGCTCGCCCAGGCGCGTTTCTCGTCGCACTTGTTTTTTACTTCATCGTAAACCTTTGGCCAGCATTTGAAAAATGAAGATGGGCTGGCGAGCTTCGCCCAAGGTCCCATCGCATTTGGTAGAGTCGCGCGAGGAGTCCCGGCGGAATCGTCATTTCATTGGTTAAGCAATCGTAGATTTCACCTGTCTTGGGGTCGCGATAGCGGAGATGCCGCAGCATGGTTCCGCCGATGCTCACCTGCTCATCGTCAATATTCCCGCATTGATGGGGGCTTGGAGATTGAAGTGCATCGAGCCACTGCGGGTGCAGGACAAAATAGTGACTCGCACGGCCTGTTTCCCCAACGGGCCACAGCCTGGGGGTATTTCCACGCCAACGGCGTTGACGGTGAAAGCCCAGGGTGGCGCGCGGAACGAGCAGAACCCTGGGGCACAGTCCAAATAGGGGAGGGGCTCCGCACCAACGCGGCGGACGGAGGCGTTGGCCACGGAGGGCGCTTTGGTGCTGGGGACGTTCCGTGCGCCCCTTCAGTGGCCGGGCACCATTATGCGATGCGCCCTGCATCCGGCAGCGAGATGAAGCGGAGTGCAACTCCGCGCTCCTTCGCCCAGTGCATGTGCGTTTTATTGATAGCTCCGTGTTATTTTTCGCGCTGACTTTTTGTGGATCGTGAATCGCGGCGGCATGGGCGTGACCAGCGGCGGCGTAGAGATCGAAACCATTTCCGCTCCATTGCTGCGTGGATTTCAGACGGAGAATCCGTTGAGATCAAGAAAAGAGGACAGCATTTTGCGACCCTCGTCCCTTTTGCCCGCGCCAAACCCGGGGCCATGCCGAAAATTGATTTTGCGGGACGACTCAAGCGAATTTGGGGGGATAAAGTATTTTCCGATCAAGCGATTGCCGAAATGCGGATGGCTGAACTTGAGGGAGAGGAAGGATAATGACCTACCCCGATACTTCATTTCTTTGTGCGCTCTACATCCCCCAGAACACTTCAAGCAACGCGATCACTCACGCGGTAAGCTTGAGCGCCCCACTGGAAAGCACTTCGCTGCTGTTTTTCGAGTTCCGCGCCCGGCCCGGTGGCTATTGACATTATAAAAATGCCTCCCACTTTTGGCGATCATGAATCTATCCCTTTTGTTTCGCTTGTCTGTTAGTTCCCTGCTGTTCACTGCCGCCATGGCTGAGGAAAAGCCTGCGGCCATTCCACCCCCTGCGGCTAAGGAGGGCCCAGACGCCAAGCCTGCGGAGGTCAAGGATAAGCCTGCGGAGCCTGCCAAGGAAAATAAGGAAAACAAAGCCAAGGAAGCCAAGCCGCAGACGGATAAGGAGAAAGCCAAGGCCAAGGAATTAGAGAAACTGAGCATCACCCAGCATGTGCTGAAGATCGGGGAAAAGCCGCTGCGTTATACGGCCACGGCGGGCACCCTCGCACTGACCAAAAGCGGTGGAGAGACGCGGGCCAATGTCTTCTTTACCGCCTATACTCTGAACCAAGGCGGTCCCGGAAAACCCGACGCTGGCAAGCCTGCCCCTAAGCCAGACCTGAGCGCCCGGCCCGTGACGTTCTGCTTCAATGGCGGGCCGGGCTCCTCCGCCGTGTGGTTGCATCTGGGGGCGTTCGGGCCGCGGCGGGTGCTGCTGCCGGAGGGCGGCACGGGCACGCCCAAGCCGCCCTTCCAACTCGTGGACAACGCCTACACGCTGCTGGAAACGACGGACCTCGTATTCATTGATCCGGTGAGCACCGGCTACAGTCGCCCAGAGAAGGGCGAGGACGCCAAGCAGTTCCATGGCTTCAACGAAGACTTGGAAAGTGTGGGCGATTTTATCCGCCTCTATGTCAGCAAAAACCAACGCTGGGCGTCCCCTAAATTTCTGCTCGGCGAAAGTTACGGAGCCATCCGCGCAGCGGGCCTCGCAGGCCATCTGCAAGACCGCTACGGCATGGCGCTCAATGGCATCATGATTGTGTCCGGCCTGTTGGATTTCCAAACGCTCAGCGCCTCTGGGCCGAATGATCTGCCTTATATTTGCTTTCTGCCCAGCATGGCCTCCGTGGCCTTTTATCATCATAAACTGAGCCCAGAGTTATCCAAAGATCGTGCGACGACGACGGCCGCCGCCAGCGAGTTCGCCCATGGGGCCTATGCCTCGGCACTCTTAAAAGGCGCGGCCCTCAGCGCGGAGGAGAAAGAGCGCATTGCCGATCAGTTGGCTAAATTCACCAGCCTGCCGAAGGATTTAATCCTGCGAGAAAACCTGCGCGTGGATGCCAGCCTGTTCTTCCGCAAGCTGCTGGAGCAAGAGAATAAGACGATTGGCCGCTTCGATGGCCGGGTGGTGGGAGACCCTGAAATTGGCGATCCCTCGTATGCCAATGTTTACAGCGCCTTTTCCTCCAGTCTCAATGCCTATATCCGCGGGGAGCTGAAAGTAGAAAACGA
>JAYVOP010000306.1:0-15493 GCA_043757865.1 Verrucomicrobiales bacterium
GGCGCTACGGGAATTTCGGGGGAGTTTTTAGGCTGGAGAAAGATCTAGCTTTCCAAGGAAGAAGAGCACTCGGGTGCGGAAGGATTTGAAGTTAGGGAGTCCGCGTGCGGCGTGCTTGAGGCTTTGGATCATGGAATTGATTCCTTCGGCGGTGGCATTGGTGATCGGGTGGTGGAGGTAGTTGAGAATTCCAGCGGCATGTTTGTCGATCATGTCTGCGGCCTTCGCCAGGGGCTTGAGTCCGGTCTGCCGTGCGAGGTCCACCCAGTCACATAAAAATCTCGTTGCCCAGGCCCATGAACGATAGCCCCAAAAGTGATCAAAATTCTCTTTCAGTGCCCAGGCGGTGCCAGTTTGTAAATCTTGCACTAGCAGTTGGCGAAACTCCGCTTCGACGCTGCGGTGGAGGTCTTCGTGGGTTTTGAACCAGGCGTATTTGCTGCCTGTTAGGACTAGGTTGCCTGCCGCGCTTAGGGTGCGATGCTCTTGCCGTGAGCTAACGGCTATGGGATGGGAAGTCTATGTGATGAAAAGCAGCAGTGTGCGTTATGCGCTCGGAGGCTTCTGGCGTTTTCTAGCATTAGAAGATCAGGATCGGCTGGTGACGGTGATAGACACGGACCGGATGGGTCAAGTGGATGGTGAGATAGCCCGCACGGAACTGATGCCGCAGCGTGGGCTGGGCCTGTGGCGGGTGCCGGGCTACTACGGTGCGGACAATGGTGTGGGAAATGAAACGGTGCGCTACCGCCCCCTCCTCGGCGGACACTTTGGGGCCAAGGGCGGGGTGCCCATCCGGGAAATGCTGGAGGCCTTTTTTTGGCACACAGCGCATGGAAGCCTACCCACCATGGCGGACATCCCAGGGCGTGGGCAGGTGCCGATCCACCGCGTGAACTGGCCGGACTATGGCTTCGACGAATGGTTCCAACTAGCCGCCCTCTATCCCCGGCTAGCCCCCGAAGGAACGCTCACCTTCCTACCGAACCAAGCGCTCTCCGCACTGCTGCCAGTGGACATAGAATACGTGACGTGGGCCAATCCGCAGAGTGAGATCGTGCATTTTTAAATGGTGCTGAACCCCGTTCATCCCGCTCTGTTATATCTGATGCAGGGGGATCTTCATAAGCTGGTGGCGGACCTCGAAGGTCGGCGGCTATTTTGACATCACTTCCTCCATGAGGGCTTTGTTGGAGTGGATTTTGTCTTCTTCAATGTTGATGCGGCTGACGGCGGCATCCATGCGGGCGCGGGCTTTGTCGGTCTCGTTAGGGCTGCGGGGAGGGTTGGCTTTGATGGCGCGGAAGGTGTCTCCATAATTTTTGATAGCATCGGCAAAGGCCACGGTGTTGGGATTGAGGCGGGTGCGCACTTTGCCTAGATCTCCTAGCACCTTGGCTAGCAGATCTGGGGCTACGCCCTCTGCTTTGGGATCTTTGAGGTGTTTGACAAGATCGGAGGCGATGGAGTCGATCTTTCCTAACGAGCCTCCCAGGGAGAGAATCTTTGGGTGCTTACCCTGGCCATAATTTAAGAGGAGTTTGGCGGAAAGGCAGTTGGGAGCGGCCTTGAGCACAGCGGCTAGGCGGGCCTGGACCTTGGGGTTGGCTAGCAGGGCGGGGTTCTTCTGGGTTTGGAGCACGGCCTGCACTTCGGCAAAGGTGCTGATGGCCTCCTTGAGCGGAGCGGCCTTGGCAGTGGAGGATAGCGCCAGAGCGTCTTCGTAGGTCTTGATGGAAAAAACTTGGATCTCCCACAGTCCGGTGAGTCCGTCCAGCGTGATGGCGTCTGTGAGTTCCCGCTCTGCACTTGTGGGCACGCCCACGTAGTTGCAGGAGCGCGCGGCGGCTCCGCGGATCTTGTCCGGCACGCCGCCCACGGGCTGCACATTGCCATCTGCATTGAGATCTCCCGTGACGGCAAAGTGCGAGTCGATGTCCGCCCCAGTCCGCAGGGAATCTAACATGAGCGCGCAAGCCACCGCTGCGGATGGGCCGTCCTTGGCTCCGAATTTATCCTCGAAGGCGAATTCCACCTTCATCCCCAATGGTAAGTCTCCTCGCATCACCGTGCTGTGTTTCACCACTTCCCCCAGGGCCTTCGTCATGTCATCGCCCACCTTTTGGTTGAAGGTAAAGACAGATTTCTCCGCAGGTTTATTTCCGCTGATGGCGGTGCAATTCATTTGGCTAGCCATGCCAGCGTAATTTCCTGCACTCAACTCCCGCACTAGCAGCCCCTTGATGGCGCTCTGCGGGCGGAGGAATGCCGGAGTCTGGGGCTTGGCATCCTCGGCTTGGCTAGCAGTTAGTCCAAGAACCAGACTAAGCGCCAAGGCCACGGTGGGGATGGAGTAGGAGGCCATGGCAGGTGGGTGGTGCGGTTAATGTTTCATTTTGGCCCCGGCTACTTTTACTGGCACGGAGTAGAGGCTAGTGCGGGCGGTAATGTAGAGCGTCTTGCCGTCTGCTCCGCCGAAACAGAGATTGGCTGGCACCTCCGGCATGGAGATGGTGGCCAGCTTTTTCCCATCAGGATGGTAGATGCGGACGCCATCGCTAGAGGCGGTGTAGAGGTTACCTAGCGCATCCACGCGGATGCCATCCGCCCCGCCTTCCGTCCACCACAGCGCTGCGCTCACGGTGCCATCCGCCTGCACTGGGAAGGCTCCCACGCGGCCTGGCTTTCCGCTGTCGGCAATGTAAACGCGGCTCTCGTCAGGGGAAAAGACGATCCCGTTAGGCATGTTGAACTCCTTGCTGATGATCGTCACGGTCTTGCCATCGGGGGCGAGGCGGTAAACGTAGTTTCCCGGCTGCTCCTTCTCTTGGCCTTTGGGGATGCCGTAGGGCGGATCGGTAAACCACACGCTGCCGTCAGATTTCACGGCTAGATCGTTAGGTGAGCTGAATTTTTTGCCATCCGCCGTGCTCACCAACACGGTGATTTTCCCATCCGCTTCCTCTCGCACCAGATTCCGCCCCGTGTGCTGGCAAGTCACAATTCGGCCTTGGGCATCCAGTACATTCCCATTGGATGCCTCGGATTTCCGATATTCCTTCAGCCCGCCCTCCGCGCTCCATTGCATGAGCACGGAATTCGGAATATCGCTGAAAATGACCGCTTTCTTCTCCGGCACCCACACCGGGCCTTCCAGGAATTTCATGTCCCCGGCCAGCTTTTCCACCTTGGCGGCCGGGTCCACCAGGGCCTTGGCCAGGGCCTCGTCTTCCAGTTTCACTTGGGCCTGTAAGAGGGGAGAACCGAGCCAAATGAAGCGTAACGCATGGTTACAAATAAGGCGAGTAATTGTAGGGCGAATGTATTGACAAATCATATACGTGGGCTATTCTTGATACTGTAATTGGTAGTGACAATTGCGATTAGTGAATCGGTGAAAAGTCCTGCGTGGTCGCTGCAAAGCGACTGCGCAGGGCTCCAAAAAAAACAAGACGCCTCGAGGCGGTCGGTGCTACCCACCGATCACTCGGGGTGCCTTGCTTTTTAAACCGAGGCTGAAGGTTATGGCAGGCAGATGCTGATCCGACAAGAGAAAACGCCGAGTTCAGCAGAGAAACTGGGGGCTTACGCATTAGATACTGCTCGGTTTTTGGCCCACCGGGCCTAGATTTAGCCCGGGGCTTCGGGCTCGGTAGCACTTGATGCTCTGTGGTAGCTAGAGGAAAGCGGGAAGCGTTGTGGACTGTAGGGCCACGAGAACCGCTAGACTAGCTTTGGCGACTCCAGAATCTGTGGTCCTACAGGTTCGCAATCCTTTATCCATGCGGGATCCAGGGCATTCGCTACACTCAAGCCCCGTCTGATGGCTGCGATGACGATGGCGGCGGTGATGACGATGTCATCCTTGATCCTTTCAATCCGTAAATGACAGAGTAGAGGAATCCTCTCTGTGAGGCCGTTAGCGCGGGCGCTCGACCCACCTTGAGGCGCGAGGGGCGCTTTTCACCATGCTAGCAAACACGACCTAGGAACTCCGGCGGCTACACCGCCAGCGCGCCACCAGCGCTCAATTCCTTATTCCCAAAGGTTTCCAACGAATGGCCGCAGGCCTGGGCCACGGCTAGCCAGAGGCGATTATGCGGCACGTTCGTAAACTTCAACGCCCGGCCCATTTGCCAGCCTAACCCACCGCCGAGGCAAAGGAATGGCACGTCCTCGTGGCTGTGGCTGTTGCCTTTGCCTAACTCGTTGGTCCAAATAATCGTTGTGTGATCCAGCATGGTACCACTGCCGCCGGGCTCGGGCGTGGCGGCTAGTTTGCTGGCTAGCAGGGCGAGTTGTTCGGCAAACCAGATGTTGATTTTCACCAACTTTTCCTGGGAGTCCGCGTTGAGATCGGGGTCATGAGAAAGTTCGTGGTGGTTCTGTTTCACGCCGATCCAGTCCATGCGAGCTTGGCCCACGGAGGCCGTGTATTGCAGGCTGGCCACGCGCGTGAGGTCATTGGCCAGCGCACTGACGAGCAGGTCGATCTGCATGGCTGACGTCTGCGGCATGCCATCATTTTCTGCACTCACGCCTGCCACTTGGATGGGCGCGGGGTAGCGGAGTTTTTGCGCAGCGGCGGTTTGCAGATCCGTTTCCATGGCGCGCACGAACGTGGTGTGCTGGTCTAGCAGCGCGCGTTCTTCAGGCGTGGCTTGCGCGGAAATTTTGCGCAGGTCGGCGGTCACATCGTCCAGGACGCTGGCGAGGTTTTCGCGGTCTGTGAGAGAGCCAAAAAGTTTTTCGAAACTCTGATAAGGATCGCTGATCGGGGCCACCGGGAGATTCGGCCCAGCATAGACCCAGCGCGTCCACGGGTCCGCGCGATTCGGCACTGCCACGCCTAACTCTAACGAGCCAAAGCGCGTGCGGGTGGTCGCTTGGGATTGGAAAAAATTAGCCACTTCTTGGTCAATGGATAAGCCGCTGGCCCAGCCTGCGGGCGTCTCTCCGCCGCCTTGGATATTGCCAGGAAAGAGTTCGATGGCGGTGAGCAAGCAACTCATACCGCGCATGTGGCCATCGCCATCGCCCCGCACTTTGTTGTCGATGCCTTGGAGCGTTAGCATCTGATTCCAGAAGGGTTTTAGCGGCTCCAGGATGCGCTTTCCACTAAAATCCGTGCCCGCATTCTGCGGCCAGAACTCAGGCATGACGGTCCCGTTAGGCGAGAACATAAAGATCACCCGCTGCGGGACGGACGTGCCTTCTGCCCGCAGTAAATGTAGCGGCGGAAGGAAGGGTACGCTGGCGGTGGAGAGGCCGAGACGATGTAAAAAAGAGCGACGATTCATGGTGGGGTGGCGGCGGTGAGGGCGATGTTGAGCACGAGTTTCTGGATGTGGCATTGATCGGTGGAGAACGTGGTTTCCAAGCGCTCCAGCGTGTCTGCGCCATAAGCGGCAGGCGTTTGTTTGACCAAGGCTTGGAAAAGCTGGCGCACGAATCCCCGCCGCGCTTCGTGGCTGGTGGCGGCGTGCTCCGCGAGATCCCGCGGGCCGTGAAGGGCGATCTTTTCGCCCTCGCTGGTGAGGTAATCGGAGATGGCATTGACGGGCTTATGATTATCCTCCGTGCGCCAACGGCCCGTGGCATCGTAGTTTTCCAAGCTGAATCCGAGCGGGTTGATGGTGCCATGGCACCCCATGCAGGAGGCTTTGCTGGTGAGTTCCGTGACCTTTTCCCGCATGGTTAGGCTGGGGTCAAATTTATCGTCCTTGAACTCCACGGCCATCGGCGGCGGCTTGAGGAATCTGCCTAAAATATTGCGGGTGAGAAACACGCCCCGATGAATGGGTGAAGTGGATTTATGATATGAAAAAGCCGTTAGGACATACGGCTGGGTGAAGATGCCCGCGCGTTGTTGCGGATCAAATTTCATGGGCAGGAAATCGTCCACCGCAGGGGTGGGTTGCCCGTAGTATTTGGCGAGGCGCGGGTTCAGCAGCAGGTAATCCGCCAACAACATTTCCCGATAATCCGAGGCGTCGCTCCAGAGCACGCGCTCGGCAAAGAGCTGGAGGGAACGTCGCATATCTGTGACGAGCAGGGCATCATAATCCGGATAGGCGGCGGGGTCTTTACTGAGGTGATCCGTGGCATCCAGTGCCAACCAATGATCGAAGAAGCCCGCCAGCTTCGCCCTCGCGCGGGGATCGGCTAACATGCGCTGAGCTTGGGCGCGCAGTTGGTCTGGGGACTGGAGTTCGTGACGTTGCGCGGCCTCGATCAACGGCTGATCCGGCAACGAATCCCACAGCGTGAGGGCCAGCCGACTGGCCCGCGTGTAGTCATCCGCAGCGCCCAACTCTGGATAGAGAAAACGCGGAGAAAGCAGGATCTGCACCACGGAGCGTTTCACCGCTAACTCTAACGCCGTGTCGTGGGCAAACGGCGCGTCCACATACTGCGATTTCAATTCATCCGTGAGCGGATGCCGGAATGCGCGACTGGCTAGGGCAGCTAGCATCGACTGCACTTTGGCGAGGCGATCTGGGGCCTTCTCATTGGTCCCGGCCAGGGCATTCAGATGCGCCACCACGCTGGAGCCAGCCTCCAAGGCCGCTTTGGCGACGGCCTCGGACCATTCTTTGGAAATGGCCGTGCCGCGTGGATAGCCCGCACTGGCATCATCCGCTGGAAAATTTACCGTGACCGTGGTCACCTGATGGCTGGGCTCTGGCGAAAGATAGGGCGCGGCTAGCACCTGCCATTCTCCGCCGGGCGCTTTCCACTCCAGCTTCACAGAGCCAGTCTTATCCTTGAATTTAAAGTAATCAAAACGCAGCGGATAACTGCGCCCACCGAGCAGGAAAACCTTGGCCGTGTGCTCCCGCACTTCTTTCCCAGAGCTGACCCATTCATCAATCGTGGCCTCCATGCTGCGGCCACTATCATCTCGATGATTGCCATCCCCACGTTTCAGCGCGCTGTTAATATAGAGCCGCGCGCCATTCGGCGTGCGCACGCGGAACTCATGCCAGCCTGTTTCCACGGGCAACAGCGAGCCGTCCCAGGAGATGGAGAATTGCTCAGCCCCCACGCCTTCCACGGGCTCAGACTCGTGGAAATCATAGTCCAGCGCACGGTCCACGCGCTCTAGCGCCTTGCGTGCTTTCTTGTTCATGCCGTCCGAGGCGAAATACTCCGCATGTAATCCCGTGGCTGGTCCGCGGGGTTTAGGGCCTTGCAGGCTGCCGATCAAATCCGCCACGGATTCTTGAAATTGGCGGTTCGTTAGCCGCATCGTCGCCCGGGTCTCGGGATGCAATTTTGCCCTGGCGGTGGGCGAGTAAAACGCATCATAGAGATAGGCCGCCACCGCTGCGGAGCCTGCCGCATCCAGCTTTTCCTCCGCGTCCTCCGGCATCGTGCGGTCGATGTATTTAGCTAGGGCGGGCAATGATTTTTCGCCAAAAAGTGGGTCCGCATGCTTCTCGGCCACGCCTTCTCCCTGCGCCCCGTGGCACTCCACACACAGCTCTTTATAAATTTTCTCCCCTGTCGTTGGCCCCTGGGCATAGAGCTCCAACGCACTTAACAGGTAAATGAAGCAGAATAAGAAAGAGGGGGGGAATAAATGCATGGGACGATGGAGTAACGCACACCCTGAGCAGAAGGAAACGTCCGCATTGACGCGTTGTGCGTGATCGGAGCCAAGTGGTGCGCGGCAGGTGGAGCAAGGCTGCTGCCGAGCTAGTGGGGGCAGGAGGATCCCCACTCCAGGGCCTTGGCAGCTGTGAAATCTAAAATCCTAGTTTGACTACCACCTGCTTTTCCCACATGCATGGCCCTCTCCCTCTACCATAAACCTCTGATTCATGAAATTAATCTACGAAGGCAAAGCCAAGCGCCTCTACGAAACTGACGAACCCAACGAAGTCCTGATCGAATTCAAGGACGATGCCACCGCTTTTAACGGAGCCAAGAAGGCCTCATTTGCCGATAAGGGCCGCATTAATAAGGAACTCAGTGTGTTGCTTTACGAGTTGCTGGAAAAGGAACAGGTCCCCACTCACTTTTTGCGGGATTATAATGAGAACTCCATCATCGCCCGCCGCGTGGAGGTGGTGAAGATTGAGCTGGTCATCCGCAATATCGTGGCCGGTAGCCTAGCCAAACGCACGGGTTTGCCCGAGGGACATCGGCTACGTCAGCCGATTATTGAGACTTATTATAAAGATGATGATCTGGGTGACCCCATCGTGACCGATGAGCACATCCGGGAGCTGAATCTGGCGCGGCCCGACGAGATCGAAAAGATCAAACGCAGTGGTTTGAAGGTGAATAGTATCCTCACTCGGGTCTTCGCTAAGGCGGGTCTCACATTGGTGGATTTCAAATTAGAGTATGGCCGACTGTATCCCAATAAGCATAACATTGTCCTAGCCGATGAGATCTCGCCCGACACGTGTAGGCTCTGGGATGACCAGACGGGGGAGAAGCTGGATAAAGATCGTTTCCGCCAAGATCTGGGGGATCTAATCGAAGGCTACTCGCAAATCCTTGACCGTGTTAAACATGTTATTTAAAGCCGAAGTCCTGGGTCGCTACGATCACGCTGCCGATGCCAATAAGCTGCTCTACGCACCGCTGGCGCAGGCGCTAACCTACCGGGAATCCCGTCGCTATACCATCGAAGCCACCGGGGACGAGGCCGCCTGCACCACCTTTCTCCAACGCGTGCTGAGTGATGCCACCAGCCACGAGCTGCACGTGGGCGAGGCTCCAGTGCTGGGAGGATACAGTTTCTATCTGGACTACGGCATGAAACCAGGGGCGCTGGATCTAGAGAAGGAAATGATCCTGACTTACTTCCGGGGCTTGGAAAAGCCTGCCTTCCAACTGGTGACCTTTAAAATCGAACGTCGCGTTTACCTCTTTGGCGCAGCCGCCGCAGAGGTGTCTGCGCTGAGCGAGCGTTTCGTGAAAGACATCGTGAATCCCGCAGTGCATCATTGCTCCGTGGCCGCTGCGGCCTAACCCACTCTGTGCCATGACCCGTGAACTCGATCCTGCGGTGCAAAAACGGGTGGATGAATTCATCACGCTAAAAGGATTGAAACGCACGAAGCAACGTCAGGTCATCATTCAAGCCGCGCTGACGACCAACGAACACTTCACTGCCGACGAACTTTGGGAGATGGCGCGGAAGCTGGATAAGTCCACCTCACGCTCCACGCTCTATCGCACATTAGGCTTACTGGTAGAATCCCAGTTGCTGCGGGAGATTGACCTCGGGCGGGATCAGACGGTGTATGACCCTAACTTTATAGATAGCCCGAATCATAACCATCTCATCTGCTTGGATTGCCAACGGGTAGTGGAGTTTGAGGATGACCACATCAGCCTGCTGGAGGATTGCATCACGCGGCGGCTAGGGTTTAGCCCAGCCAGTAAATCAATCCGCATCGAGGCTAACTGTGATGAAATGCGTCGTCATGGGAGCTGCAAAAACCGCAAATGAAGCGACTGCTACTGGCGCTGCTGTTCAGCCTGGGAGGGTGCTCTAAGGCTCCCCAGCCGCTGCACAATGACCCCGCGCCAGCTCCTGCTACGCAGGTGAGCGCGCCGCCTGCGGGCATGGTTCTCATCCCTGCTGGCTCCTTCCTCATGGGCGAGGATGACCCCGCGCATGATTACAATGGCCCGGTGCATCAGGTGACGGTGAAATCGTTTTGGATGGATGCCACGGAAGTGACCAACGCGCAGTTTACCGCCTTCGTGGAGGCCACGCATTACATCACCCAGGCCGAGCGCACGCCGCGCGCAGAGGAATTCCCCGATGCGGATCCCGCGTTGCTGAAGCCGGGGGCGAACCATTTCGTGGGCACCACGCATTCGGTGGAACAGTTCACGGGTGAGGCCGAATTCCAATGGTGGGAATATAAAATAGGTGCAGACTGGCGGCACCCGGATGGCCCCCAGAGCGAGATCACGCAACGTGCGGACTACCCCGTGTGCTGCATTTCCTGGGATGATGCGGATGCCTACACCAAGTGGGCTAACAAACGCCTGCCGACCGAGGCCGAGTGGGAATACGCCGCGCGCGGCGGCCTGGCGAGTCAGCCTTACGTCTGGGGAAAGGAGCTGAAGCCCGGCGGGAAATGGATGTGCAACATCTGGCAGGGCGAGTTTCCGAACGCGGACAGCGCGGAGGATGGCTATCATGGGTTAGCGCCTGTGCGTTCGTTTCCAGCTAACGGCTATGGACTTTACGAAATCAGCGGCAACGTCTGGGAATGGATCAATGATTGGTTCGCGCCAGATTACTACCTGCGCTCCCCAGCCTCCAATCCCCCAGGCTCTAGTCCGGTGCCGGACTACCAACGCGGAGCAGGCGCACCGTGCAAGGTGATCCGCGGCGGCTCATGGCTTTGCAATGATTGCTACTGCGGCGGCTACCGCCCCGCCGCCCGCCAATGGACCACGCGAGACACCAGCAGTAATCACACGGGCTTCCGCTGCGTGCGGGATCTGTAAGCGGGGGACTTAATGGCTGCGGAGAAATTCCACGATGCCCTCGGCAGTCTTGCGGCTGATGCCGTTGACCGTGGCTAGGTTCTCGGCATTTTGTTTGCGCAGCCGGGGGACGGAACCAAAGCGTTCTAGCAACTGCAATTTCTTGCTCTTACTGATGCCGGGGCAGTCGTCCAGGATGCTCTCGGCTATGCGGCGTTTCATCAGCACTTGGTGGTAGCCATTGGCCCAGCGGTGCGCTTCATCACGGATGCGTTGGAGGAGCTTCAATGCGCCCGTGCGATGGTCAAGCACGATCGGCAGGGACTCGCCCGAACGGTAAATTTCCTCGTGCTCTTTGGCTAGGCCGATGATCGGCACCGCACTCAGCCCCAGCCTTTGCAGTTCTTCCACGGCACTGGAAAGTTGGCCCTTGCCGCCATCCACGATGATCAGATCTGGCAAGCGAGTGAAGCCCGGCCCGGCCTCCTTTTCCAGGCGTCGCATTACGGCCACGGGATCTTCCTGGGTGTGATCTGCGGCCTCGCCTAACTGCTGTTTCCCGCCCAGCAGCAGAGCTGTGTAACGCCGCCGCACCACCTCTGCCATGCTGGCGAAATCATCCTGCTGCACCACGGTATTGATGCGGTAGCGACGATACTTCGACGTGTCCGCCTGCCCATCCGTAAAGCGCACCATGCTGGCCACGATGTGGCTAGAGGAAATATTAGAAATGTCAAAACACTCCATGACTAACGGCGGGCGTTCAAGCTGCAAGGCGGCTTGCAGCTCCGCCACATCCTCCATGGGCACGATCCCATCCCCCAGCCGCCCATGGGTGCGGGTGAACTTACGCACGGGTTCCAGCGTCTTTTTAAAGTCCATCAGGATGTCCCGGAGGGTGGCCGCTTTTTCAAACTGTTGAGCCGCCGCTAGCTGTAACATCTCCGCCTCAATGTCCGCCAGGAACTCCTGGCCCTTCCCTTCCAACACGGCACAGGCCTGCTCCACGCGCGCCAGATATTCCTCCCGCGTCACCTTGCCCACGCAAGGCGCGCAGCAGTTGCGGATGATCTCATTGCTACAGTGCTTGTAGTCCGTTTCTCCTGGATTCATCGGCTTGCAGCTCCGTAGTCCGAATTCTCTAGTCACCCGATCCAGGGCATTTTTCAGGGCCGCCGCATGGACAAATGGTCCGAAGTATTTCGCCCCATCCTCTTTGCGATACCGGCTGAGCGCAAACTTCGGCCAGGGTTCGTCCAGGTGAATACTGAGCATGAGAAAGCGCTTATCATCTCGAAAACTAACATTATATTTGGGCCGATAATCCTTGATGAGCTTGCCTTCCAGCAGCAGCGCCTCCGTCTCATTGCGCACCACGCTGATGTCGAAATCCCAAATGCTGTCGATCAACGCACGCGTCTTCAAGTCCGCATGGCGCGCGCCTGAGGGCGTTAGGTAGCTGCTCAGCCGCTTCCGCAGACTCTTGGCTTTGCCCACATAAATGATGTGCCCCAACCGATCTTTCATCATGTAAATGCCTGGCTGATGCGGCACATCATGCAGCTTCTTAGTGAGGTCTGGCTGATCGGACATGGGCGGGCGCGGAGATTAGCGCGGTTTCGGCTGTAGCAAGGTCAAGCCCGGGAACCATTTCCGCAGATAGCCGCGGTCTATAGCGGCTAGGCGGTCAGCTTGGATAAGCGCATGCGTGGCGATAATGAAATCGGGCGCTAGGTGTTGACACGGGCCACCAGCTTGGCGGTAGCGTTTGAAAATTTGCCCGCAGGTAAAGGCGGTGGTTGGGGAAATCTCATCGTAGGTGATGGCCATGGCACTGAGGGAATTAAGCAGCGTGGATTCATCACGGGCTGAGTGCGCCAACTCGGCAAAGGCAATGGGGCAAATCAGCAGCGGCCCTTCGGCAGCGGCGTGAAGTAGTGCATTATCCCAGGATTCCCAGCCCGATTCTCGCTTCACGATGGCCCAGAGGACGGAGGAATCAATGGCGGTAATCATGCCTTAGAGCGCGCTGGGCGGATGGTTTCGACGGGGCCGCCCCGGAGGTCATCCATCATGGAGGCACTGGTGGCGGTGGCCCACGGATGGCCTTTCAACTCTCTGGCGGAGGCTTTTTGCCAAGCTTGCACAGTCGCGCTCCAGGCCTTGTGATCCACCGCCCGACGGGCCGTCAGGATCGGGGCGCTTTCGTCAAATTCTAGCCGGTCGCCCGCCTTGAGTCCCAGGTGCTGGCGCACGGCTAGGGGAATGGTAATTTGTCCTTTGCTGGTAATGGTAGCGGTCATCGTAAAGAAGTAAGAGTTCAAAGTAAGGATGTCAAAGTGTAATCCTTGCTCACTCACCGCCGCAGCTCACCTGGGTCTTTAAGCAGGCTGAGGAAGATCTGCTCTAGCTCCCCCTGGCCTTGTTGGGCGCGGAGTTCGTTGAGGGTGCCTAACGCTACTAATCGTCCACCGTGGATGATGCCGATGCGGTCGGCTAGCTCCTCGGCTATGTTCAGTAAATGAGTGCTCATAAAGACGGTGGTGCCCGCGTGGGTGCGGGCTTTCAGTTCATCTTTCACCACGCGGACATGCACGGGATCTAGGCCCACCATGGGCTCGTCGATGATGATGACTTGCGGATCATGTAATAGACTAGCGGCTATCGCTAGCCGCTGCCGCGTGCCGTGGCTCAGATGCTCGATCTGCTCATTAGCATAAGGCCGCAGGGAGAATTGTTCAAAGAGCCGCCCGGTGTTGGTGCGCGCTTTGGCACGGTCCATTTCATAGACTTCACTGATGAACTCCATAAACTCTAACGCGGTCAGTTTATCGTAAAAGACCGCCACATCCGGCACAAAGCCCAGGCAGCGTTTGGCTGCCAGAGGCTCGTCCAGCACGTTATGCCCGCAGAGCCACGCCCCGCCAGCGGTGGGCCGCAGCAGGCCCGTGAGGAGCTTGATGGTGGTAGTCTTGCCCGCGGCATTCGGCCCCAAGAAGGCAAAGAGTTCCCCCTGGGGGATGTCGAGATTCAAATCGATCAAGGCCCGTAACGGGCCGTAGTTCATGCTGAGAGCGGAGGTGCGGATCATGGATGAGGGGGGACGATGGGCTGAGTTTTCACGGGTCCGGCGGTGCCATCCGGGCGCAGATCTTCAGAGATAAATTGGTAGTCCAGGAACGAGGTCTTCATCTGGATCAACTCTCCCGAGTCAGAAACGTAGAGGGTGAATTTTTTCCCGAGTCCGCCTAATGTGGTGGTGAGAACGTAGCCATGGAACTCATGCCCGAGCACGGTGAATCCACCCCGACGAGCCTCCGTGGGTGATTCCAGCGCGCTCTGCGCGGCCTGGGTCTGGCGTTTTTTCA
Organism: Verrucomicrobiales bacterium; assembly: GCA_043757865.1. Taxonomy (GTDB): domain Bacteria; phylum Verrucomicrobiota; class Verrucomicrobiia; order Verrucomicrobiales; family V1-33; genus JAGNEJ01. The sequence goes on from JAYVOP010000306.1 coordinate 13,836, forward strand.
ACTCGTCAGCATTGACGCCAATGCTGCGGAGCAGAATCTGCACCATGGGATCGGAGTCCACGCCACCGTGGATCTTCGCTCCGGTGTCTAGCAGGGTGACGCCATCTTGCTTCATACTAATGCGCGCAGCGGTGGCTTGGAACTCGTGGTCGATGTTCAGCGTCTGGGGGAATTTATTGCTGCTGAGTTCCAGTTCACTCTCCGCCACGCTGCCATCAGGCGCTAATTTTAGATCACTATGAAAACGCAGCAGTCCTACTCCCAGGCCGGGCAGCGCTACTTCCACATGCCCGTAGGCGCGCACCCCAGAGCGCCCTTGCACGCGCTGAGCCACGTCTGGCCGCAGCCGATAGGGCGTCACCCGCAGGTTCCCCACCACCGCTGGGCCTTTCCAAATATCTAAGTTAGACTCAAAGTGATCCCGTGACAAAAAGCGCTCGAACACGAGCTGCGGATCTTCCCTCGCTAGCCGCGATTCCTCGGGGAAATACACCAGTCGCACCAGCGCGGTCGTCATGGCGACGGCCACGCCAATGATGGTAATGCCTAACAGCCAGCGAAACAACATAGGAGGGGGGAAGAAAGAGGTGCATTCAAGCACGCCTCCCAGCGCTTAGCCACGGGATATTTGTCATTAGATCACCCAGCTTGAACGCGGAGGCAGCTTGCTCGGGACCGTTTTTCCGGTTGCTCTGGATCCGGCCTCGCGCAACGGGAGGGGCTTATGAAAGTACGTTTAAATCGATTGTTCGCCAGTGATGGGAAATGTTTTGATGTCGCCATCGACCATGGTTTCTTCAATGAAGCGGTGTTCTTGCCAGGCATTGAGAACTTAGCCCAGGCCGTGTCCACCGTCGTCCATGCGGGGCCGGATGCCATCCAACTCACCACGGGCCAAGCCCGCCTGCTCCAAGCCCTGCCCGGCAGCACCAAGCCTGCGCTGGTGCTGCGCACGGATGTGGCTAACATCTACGGCAAGGAACTGCCCACCACGCCCTTTTCTCGCATGATCGAGGACGCCGCCCTGCAAGCCGTGCAACTGGACGCGGCCTGCGTGTGTGTGAATCTTTTCCAAATCCCTGGGGCGAGCATCGTGCATGACCATTGTGTGCAGAATATTTGTCGGCTCAAAGTGGAGTGTGATCGCTATGGGATGCCGATGATGATCGAGCCGCTGGTCTTCCAACCTAATGCTACGGCGGGCGGCTATATGGTGGATGGCGATGAGCAAAAAATTATCCCGCTGGTGCGCCAAGCGGTAGAGTTAGGCGCGGACATTATCAAGGCAGACCCGACGGATAATATCAGCATTTATCATCGCGTGGTGGAGACGGCTAGTGGCATCCCCGTGCTGGTGCGCGGCGGGGGGCGCGTGGCGGATGAAGTGATCCTGCAACGCACTGCGGATCTGATGGCCCAGGGCGTGGCGGGCATCGTCTATGGGCGCAATGTCGTGCATCATCCGAATCCTCGGGGCATCACCCAGGCGCTGATGAGCATCGTGCATCAAGGGCTCACGCCCGCAGAGGCGCTCAAACTCATAGCGTAATTTAAGAAATGATAGCCAAGCACCAAATGTGGAGGGCGACGTTAGGAGACCAGCGACGTGCTGCGCTGCTGGACTGTGCGAGTCGCTGGTCTCCTAACGTCGCCCTCTA
>JAYVOP010000307.1:0-48579 GCA_043757865.1 Verrucomicrobiales bacterium
CGCGCCAGATGGCACCACGGTGCTCACGGAATATGCGCCGACGTTTCCCGTGCAGACGGCGGATGTTTCCTATGGGCTCACGACTCCTGTAGCGGGATCCCCCAGGGCTTATTTCACCACGCCCACGCCTGGAGCGGCCAATAATCCGGCTTTTGCCCCAGCGGATGCGGTGCTGTTTTCCGTGAGTAGTCGGACGTTTAATCAAGGGGCCACGTTTCCGGTTAGTTTAAGCGTGCCCTCGGCCACGGCGGTGGTGCGCTATACGCTGAATCGGGCAGTGCCATTAAATGTGGCCAGCGCGCCCCGGCCTGTCACGGCGGCGGTTACGGATGTGCTGACGATGGTGGGTGGGCATGATTTCATGGACCTGGACCCTGTGCAATTCAGCACCACGGGCACGCTGCCCGCTCCGCTGGTGGCGGGCACCACGTATTATGTGCTCTATACCAATACCTTCACGGCGGGCGTGAATGATCCGTTGAATTACAAAGTAGCTGCCACGCCCGGCGGCACGGCGGTGGACATCACCACGGTGGGCACGGGGGTGATCAATGTTTCCCGGCAGCCCTCCGCAGTCTATACGGGGGCGCTGACGGTGGGCACTAGCCAGCGAATCCGCGCGCGGGCCTTTGAGACGGGACGGCCTGATGGCCCGGTGACTAGCGCCACTTATATCATGCTAGATACGGCGGCTCAGGCGTTCACTTCTAACTTGCCCATCATGCTGCTGCATAGCTTTGGTTCCGGCCATCCCAGCACCACGGCGGCGGTGGCGGGGGTGCCGGAGGATACCAAGAAAGCCGTGTGGTTCATCTTCGAGCCTAAGCTGCCGGACAACCTCGCCCGCATGACGAACCTGCCGGATCTAGCCGTGCCGGGATACTTTGAACGCCGTGGCAGCAGCACCTTTGCCGCAGATAAATATTCTATGACCATGGGCGCTTACGACGAGACGGATCAAGGCACGGACGTGAGTCCGCTGGGCTTCCCGTCCAATGATGACTTCGTGCTCAATGCGCATTTCCAGTTCGACCGCAGCCTGATGCACAATGATCTGATCTATCGGCTGAGCAATGAGATCGGGCGCTATGCTCCCAGGACGCGCCACGTGGAAGTCTTCAGCAGTGTGGCCAATGACGTGGCCGCCGTGGGGGCGGTGCCGGGCTATGGGATTGTGAATGGCACCACCACGGGGTCTGCGACGGTGGGGGATTACTACGGGGTGTATAGTTTCCAAGATAAAATCAGCCGGGGGAATAACCGTGTGGACATTGAGAAACTGACCACGTTAGACAACACCGCGCCTAACGTGCAGGGGGGATACATCTTTAAAATAGATCGTCTGGACGCGGGTGATACGGGCGTGGCTGGTGCGGGCCGGACGTTCGCCCTCACGCAGCCAAAGGAGCGCACCAGCGTGCATCCGAACCCCCTGGCCGCTGGCTATACCACGGATCTGGTGGCCACCACGCAGCAGAAAGCCTATCTGACCACGACGTTAAATAATATGTATGCCGCCCTAACGGGTGTGAACTCTATGAGCCCCACGCTGGGCTATGCCGCGCATCTGAACGTGGCGGCGTGTATAGATCATCATATCCTGGGCGTGGCCCCCAAAAGTGCGGATGCGTTCCGGCTCAGTGGCTATTGGTATAAATCCCGTTATGGAAAGCTGGCCATGGGGCCGATCTTTGACTTTGATCGCGCCATGGGCTCGACGGATGGCCGGGATTTGAATCCCCTCACATGGCGGGGAGATATTGCTGACCTGGGCACGGATTGGTTTCACGCCTCGGCGGCGGTGGGGTTAGCGCCCAATTATTTTGAATCAATGTTCGCGGACCCGAATTTCTGGCAGGCATGGATCGACCGCCTGCAAGAGCTACGGAATGGCGCGCTGAGCACTGCCCATGTCCATGCGATCATCAATGAATACACGGAACTCCTGGACCCTGGCAACGCGGCTAACACGGCTGCAAAACGTAATTTCATCCGCTGGACGGCCACTCCGCCACGTGGCGCGGCGGCCACCACGCCGGGCACGGACGGCACGTTCCGAGGGGAGGCCACGTTCCTGAAAAACTGGTGGGGGAAGGCCGGGGCGGTCACTGCCAACGGGCGGCTGGACTTTATGGATGGCCAATTTATGCGGCCCACCACGGCCACCCCCGGCACGGGTCCGGTGGCACCTAACAGCACGGTGGCGCTGACCTCGCCTAGCCTAGCCACCAGTGGCGTAAAAATTTACTACACCACCAATGGCACCGATCCGCGCCCCACCGCCACCACCAGCCAAGTGCTGGCCGGCACGCTAACGCAGGTGGCCACGTTTCTGCCGGAAATTTCGACGGTGCGCTCCATCGTTCCCACCAGCCTAGCCAGCGGCGGCGGGGCGGCGGGCACGGATTGGCGCGGGGCCGATCTGAACGCCAATGGCAATAACCAAGACGATTTCAATGATGCCACATGGCTGACGAATGCCGCTGGGACGATCAATGGTGTGGGCTATGATGATTCCACAGTCGCGCCAGCGGTGAACTATTTACCGTTTCTCAGCGTGCGCTGGAATACTGCGGCCACCGCCACCACGCTGCCCGTGGCGGCCACGAATGTGATGCGCGCTAGCACCATTTCCTCCGTGGCTTATGCGGGGAATCAGACGTGCTATATCCGCTGGCCCTTTACCCTCACGGCCTCGGATATGGCCCTCATCGGGCCTAACACGCATATTGTTCTCCAGGTGCGCTATGATGATGGATTCGTTTGCTGGTTGAACGGCACGGAACTCACCAACGCCCGCGCCAACGCGCCCGCCACCTCCTCCTTGGCCTTCAACAGTGCGGCCAGCACCACCCATGCGGATGCGGATTCCATCACGTATGAGGCCGGGACGTTCGATGTCACCGCCTTTATCGGCAGCCTGCACCTGGGCGCTAACGTGTTGGCGATGCAGGGGTTAAACTCGGGTCTCGGCAGCTCGGATGCCCTCTGGCAGCCGCGCTTGCTGGTGCAAAACATCGTTCCCACCAGCGGCTACACGCCCGCCATCGCCACGGCCACAGGCGCTACAGAATACACCGCGCCCATCTCCATCACCGCGCCCACGCAGATCTTCGCCCGCACGCTCAGCCCACTGCGCCCCAGCGATCCGCCCACCCAAACGGCCGGCGGCACCGGCACTGTGCCTAATGGATCTGGCTGGAGCGCGCCTACCAAACTGTATTATTTCCCCGGAGCCGTAGCGGCTAGTCTAACTGGATTACAAATCAGCGAGGTGCTCTACCATCCGCTAGACCCCACGGCGGCGGAGATCAGTGCAGGTTATTTAAAAGCCAATGCCTTCGAGTTCATCCGCCTCACCAACACCAGTGCCGGACCGCTCGATCTCACGGGCATCTACTTTTCCCTGGGGGTAAATTTCACGGCCGTGCCCGGCTTGCAGAACTGGCTGCCCGCAGGCCAGAGCGTGGTGGTGGTGGATAATCGGGCCGCGTTTATGAGCCGGTATGGGAGCAGCTTCACCATCCTGGGAGAGTTCAGCGGGGACTTGGATGATGGCGGAGAAACGATCACTTTAAATGACGCCACCGGAGCCGTGATCGCCACCTTTACCTACAACGATAAGGCTCCCTGGCCCGTGGCAGCGGATGCCGGGGCCTCCCTACTCTATCGTGGGGGCGCGCAAACCGCAGGCGCTAGCTGGACGGCTAGTGTGGATGCGGGTGGCAGTGCTGCCACCAGTTATGCGGTCTGGAGCCAACGGCATTTCACCAGCGCCACTCCCGCTGCGGATCAACTCCCCGGAGCCGATCCCGACCAGGATGGCCTCAATAATCTAGGGGAATACGCCTTCGCCACCGATCCCCTGGCCCACGGAGGACGGGAGTCCGCCCTCACCTCCACCCTGCTGGATTCCCCCGGCAGCTTCAGCGTCATCCGCCGCAGGGGAGCCACCGGCCTCACCTACCTCCCGCAGTCCAGCAGCACCCTGCAAACCTGGGACGCCATCCCCACCGCCCCCGTGTTAGTAGATCTAAAAGACGGCACGGAAACCGCCACCTGGACCCTCCCCGCAGGCCCCACCAGCCGCGTCCTGGTCCGGGTCTTCGTCACGGCACCGTGAGCTTTGGGCTTATTTTTAGCGAGCCGACACAAACAAACCCTTGCAGACCTGCTTGGGGGTTCAGCAGAGGCGTTCGGATTCTTGGCTTTGCGACTGACTTCTGCTTGCAGCTCAGGCGGCGGGGCTTGGACCACTGGCCAGGATCATCGGTCAGCTTTGGGTATTCCATGTAGGTGCGCAGGGCTTCACTCGTGATCTCTTTACGAGCCTCGCAGAGAGGCAGTTCTAGCAAAATGGGTAAGGCCTGCGCCCCCTCCACCCCGAAGAAACCAGCGTGAGCATTTTCAGAGCTGAAGAGCACATCTCAATGTTTTTTGACAAAGGCTAGCGTCTTGGCCGGATCTCAGGATAAACCCTCAAGCATCGCTCGGAGCTTTGCTTTGCGGCAGCGGAACCACCCCCGTGGATATATATTCTTCGACATGCGCGTCCGCATTTTTTGAGACCGGAAAATGTTGTAACCCAACACCCTTCGTCCTTGCTGACAGCGGCTTCAGTCCACTTCATGGATCAAATCCGCCACTTTCGAAATCAAGGGGGGCGTACCTGGAAGCCCAAGCCGGATTGCAGTGTCTTGAAATGACAGCACGAGAGGCACTAGGGTCACAAAAAAAGAGCCTTGGGTTTCCCCAAGGCTCTTTCGCGAAGTTTATGCTTGAATCGCAGTTCCGTGCTTACCGACGACGACGAAGGCCGACAACGGCACCGAAGAGGGCGAGGATGGACATGGATGGCTCTGGAACCCCGCCAGCAAAGCTATTAGTGAGCACAATTGAACCTAGACGGCCGTGGAACACTTCGGCTGGGGTGTCCACATTCTTCACCGCTAGAACGGTATTGGCGGTACCAGTAGCAGGTATCAACCAATCGTCTGCACTGATCAACGTCCACTTTTCACCTAGCTCGGAAGCCACATCAGCGGGGTCGCCATTGATGCTGGTGGTAGAATCAACCATCAACATGAATAATCTAGTTCCACGTCCGACACCTGTAGCTGCGCTAGACACGTTAGCCGGATCCGTAGAATAAGTAACCCCTGAAAACGAAGTGACAGTGCGGTCAACTCCACTAGTATTAGTGGTCTTGAAATTCGCAGTATTATCGGTCCCTAGCGTTGAGGTTGCGACCCCAGTCCCAAGAGGTGTGAACATACTCAAGACATCAGACAACTTGGTAGCTTCGTTGCTAAGGATGGCCATTTTTGTCGCGTCCAAGCCATTGAACAACCCCACACGATATAATGTGCCAAGCGTTACTCCAGACACATTAGAGGCAGTGCCTCCAGCAGTTGTAATTACCCCAGTCTTGAGGCCTACGGCTAGTGTAGTAGCCCCCCCATTGATGTAGTGATAGTTTAGCACATCAGTAGCCAACAAAGTATTGTTGACCTGGATGGTCGCGGCTCCCGCACCTGTAGTAGATGCAACAAGAATTGATAGCAGGATTTTATTCATATAGGATGTGTGAGGATAAAATTAATTAAGGAGTAGTTTGAGGTTGATTAAAAAATCCATTAGCGGAAACGCTCACATAGACGGCGGCTCCGTTACGAACGGGAAGCGTTGCACGTGTAGTAGAGAAGTCACCTCCGTCAACGGGTATCGTTCCATCAGATCCAACCAAATTCTGCTCAGTGAGCAGGCCATCTGTGGAGAAGATGGTGGCTAAGTCAGCGAAAGGAGAAAGGCTAGCAGCCAGTCCTAGGGTTCCACAAGTGGTCGTGTCAGCAGCAGTGTTGCCTGCAAGTGGATTCATCACAGTGACCAGATTAACCCCGCCTGCATACGAATACACTTTGGTAGGACCAGTTTTGACATAGGAAACAGCACCACCACCAAATGTTAGAGTTTTCGCAGATGCACTGATAAGGAAACCTTGACCAGGATAAACAACATCATTATTTTTCACAGTAGAGAAATCTCCACCATCCACAATGGCTGCTCCATCCGTACCGTAGATGTGCTCCAAATTGGTGTGATCGATAACCGTCACCGTATCTGCATAAGCATCAAGTCCTGCCGTCAGGAAAATGTCGGCCATGGTCGAATGTTTGCGGACGCAGTAGGTAGTCGCTCCTGAAATACTGTAGGGAGCGGCTCCGATGTTTGTGGCCAGCGTTATTGATGTTCCATTGTTGGAGATAATATCGAATATTGCGCCAGTATTTGTGCCGCTCAGTATTTCTACATAATGTGAAGAGGATGTGAGTGGGGTAGCGGAGGTCTGAAACTGATTGTTAGTCCAAGTAGCTCCAGCTTGAGTGATAACGCCGCCAGAAACACTACCCTGGCCTTGAAACTCAGTTTTGGTGACGAAGGCGATGCCAAGGGCGCTCGTGCCATTGGGGACGGCAACTTTATAATATCCAATCACCGGAGTGCTGGACGACGTCTGGGCTCCTGCTGTGGAGAGCAGGGCTGCTGCAGTAAAGCCTGCAAGGCATGTTTTCAGGGGAGAGATCATACGCTGATTAGATTTTGGGTTTGAGTTCATGGTGTTTTTAATAAATTTGGATGGGTTTGACAAGAATTATTTTTGATTGAGGAGAAATTTTCTGATGCAGGGTGGTGTCGGGGATAAGTCTCTCTCTTTTACATTCGAGAAAATGGTGGGTTCGTTTCAGGGAATCTCACTTTTTTTCAGCCCAAGCGGAAAATTGTGCGGGGAGGTGGGCGACGGCGGCATCACCAGTGTGGAAGAGCCACAGGTAATGGAAGGTGAGAGAGGAGCCTTTGGCTAACACGTGATTTCCGGTGCCAGCGGGGGCTTTATTGAAGTCGTGCAGGCCGAAGGGATTGGCGGCAAAGAGGCCATAGTCCCGGGCGTGCCAAGTGGTGGGGTGGCGGAGGTTAGAAGGATGATCGAAGCAAGTGATGCCGACGCTGTGGCCTTGGATAGTGGTGGAATAATCTACCCAGGCGGCTGGCTGGCCCCAGACGGCTTCGCCTGTGAGGCCAGTGTTATTGGTGATGGTGGCGGTGCCTTTCTTGATCGGGAGATTCAGCTCTGGGCGGACGCGGAGGGCCATGGTGCCTTCCTTGGTGTCTCCGAAGGTGAGTTCGGTTTCGCTAGCGGTTAGGGTAATCTGGTAGTCGATGGTGCGTTGAGTGGCGTCTCCCCTGAATTTCATGAGGGTGGCGCTGGTGAGGATGGTGGCCCCGTCCGGGGCGTGCCAAGTCTCTGCGCTAGAAATGGTGGTGAGATCATCTGTGGAGGTGACAGTGGGGGCAGCGTTAACGCGGATGGTACCAGCCTTTGGACCAACGGTCCAGAAGTCGATGCCATTGATGTCGCCATGAGCGAACCAGAAGGATTGGTGGTGCGGGTGGTCTTTTTCCTCGGCCTCGGTGCCGGGGACGAGGGGCCAGTTGCGGGTCATGGGGAGGTTGCTAGGGCCGATGATGGGGTAGAGCACGGGCTTGGGCAGGCCGGACCAGATGTAGGTGGTGAAGGGCTGGCCGTGGAGGGTGACGGGGATGGATTTGGTGGTGAGTTCCGCCAGGGGCTTGGGCACGGGGATGGGCGGGGCTTTGGCGGTTTTGGGGGCGGGGGGCTCGGCGGAGATGGGGGCGGTGAGGAGGGCTAGGAGGACTAAGGTGCGCATGGTTTTAAATGGGAATGACGAAGGGCAAAGGGCTAAATTTGAGTTAGGAGTTGAGGGCGTGGTATTTCTTGGGATGGAGGAGGAAATGGTGTTTGGCCTCGTGGAGGAGGGTGCTGAGGGCGGATTCGTCGTAGTGGGTGCGGGTGAGGGAGATGAGGCTTTGCCAGACGGGGAGGGCGTGCGGGTAGTAATCGAGGAGGCGGCGGTGCTCGCGCTCGGCGGCGGAGATGAGGCCCTGACGGAGGTATTTATCAGCCTGGGAGAGGTCGAGCGGGGGCTTGCTAGAGTCGGGGGCTTGGCCGTAAACGGTATCGATAACGTGAGTGAAGGGAAGGGAAATTTCTTCTACCCAAGCGAGGGAAAAGCAGCTGGCAGCGAGGATGATTTTGACGGCTGCGATGAGGCCGAAGCCTGCGGTGGCTTGATAATTTCCCGCATGGGTCTCGAAGAGGTGCTGCCAGAAGGGCGCGGCGGCGGAATAAACGAGCAGGCCGCAGAGGAGCATGAGGAGTCGGCGTTTAGTAAAGAGCGATTTCATGGGGCGGAGCATAGGAGCGGCGGGGCGGGGCGACAAGCTGGAAATGTGCCAGGGAGTTGGGTTTGGCGTTTTTTATCCGCGCGTGGATCACCCCGGCTGGGGCGCTAAGCCTTGTGCAGGGCTGATCCAGAGGGGGTGCGGCCCGGATACTCCACCGCGCGCAGATACAGGCCGCCCGCTGGGGCCACGTGTTGGCTTTTCCGGCCCTGTGGATCGTGGAGCAGCGTTTGCAGCCAACTGAGGGGCTCGCGTCGGCAGGCGACGCGCAGCATGCTGCCCGTCAGCAGGCGCACCATTTTATAGAGGAATCCATTCCCCCGAAAATGGAGTGATAGATAGCCCGCGCTCGCCTCTGGCGTGAGACTGAAAATGTGCCGTCTAGAAAAGCCCGGTACCACCTCCCGGCCATCTCCACGGTTAGCCGCAAAGGCTGCAAAATCATGCTCGCCCACGAGTTCAGCACAGGCTTTCTCTAGCAAATTCAGATCCATGCGCCACGGCAGATGCCATGCTAGGCCGTGCTCCAGCGGGGGCAACGCAGGCAGGCGGCAGAGGCGGTATTCGTAGTGTTTCCCGGTGGCATGAAACTGCGCATTGAAATCATCCTCCGCCGCCTCACAGGCCATGATGCGGACCTGCGGTGGGAGGTTCGTGTTTAGCGCGCGCAGCCACGCGTAGGCATCCATGCGGCAGCCTACGGGCGCGGAGAAATGGGCCACTTGGCCCGTGGCATGCACGCCCCGATCCGTGCGGCCCGCGCCATGCACGCGCACGCCGGGGGCCTGGAGGATGCGCGCCACAGTGGTGTCCAGGATGTTTTGCACGGCTAGGCCGTTCGGTTGGCTTTGCCATCCTTGAAAGGCCCGTCCGTCATAAGCGATGGTTAGTTTGAAGCGCATGGGGCGGCTACCTTGCGGACGCGGGGCCAGTGGTCAAGCCCCAGTCGGCCAGCATGCGCTGCGGGCTAGAGCGCGCCTTAAAATTGCCCGCCTCCGCCAGGGAGCGCGGAGTGGCACTCCGCAGCGCTGGCCGAGCCGCAATTTCCTTCGCCCTCAGCAAAATGCGGCGGAGTGCCACTCCGCGCTCCATTATTAAAACATGGGCTAGAGCGCGCCTTGTTTCTTGATCTCTAAATAACGATTTACTAACGCTACGGGCAACTCGCGGGCGCTGGCGTCTAGCACTTGGATGCGTTGGCGCTCTAGTCCTGCGATCATGCTCGCGCGCTCTTCCAGGTAGAGATGCGTGGCGGCATAGGTAAGGCCGCTGGCCAAGGTGGAGATGGGGGTGGCCAGTTGCTGGGTGATGGTTTCCTCTCGCAAGGTGGCGAGTAAAACGAGGTGCTTTTTCCGCAACTGTAACAACGGAGCCACGAGATGCGTGGTGTCCTCGCTCCGCAGATTGGTGAGGAAGACGACGAGCGCGCGGCGTTTCTGGCGCAGGAGGAGGTGCTCCACGGCTTCTGAAAAGTCCGCCGGGGCAGGCGACGTTTGGTAGTCGTAAAGATGATTTAACAAGGTGGGCATGAGGTGCGCGCCTTTGACGGGAGGCAGCCATCGACTAGGGCCACCGAAGCCTAACACGCCTACGGAATCCCCCTGGCGCAGCGCCATTTGCGCCAGCAGGAGGATGGCATTCAGACTGTGATCGAACTGCGGCAGATCCCCATCCAACGCGCGCATCCGCCGTCCACAATCGACCGCAAAGATGATCGCCTGATCCCGCTGCTGGCGGTATTCCCGGCTGATGAGGCTGGCGCGGCGGCTCGTGGCTTTCCAGTCGATCTGGCTCAGCGCATCCCCTTCTTGGTAGTCCCGCAGTTGGTGGAATTCTTTACTAACACCGGGGCGATTTTGGGAAATAATGCCCATCTGATCCGTGCGATTGGTCATGGCAAGGAGGTTGAAACGGAGCACTGGTTCGAAGTTAGGATACACTTTAATTTCCTCCTCTGGTCCCAGCCGCACCGCCCGCTGCCATAGGCCCAAAGCGGAGCGGATGCGCACGTGCGCAGCGCTCAGATGCTGGGTTCCACGCTCTAGTGGAGTGATCTGGTAGTGGATGGTGGCGTGACCACGCGCGGGGATTTGCCCGCTCCAGGGGAGGTGCCAGGAAGTGAGCGCGGGAGGGAGGCCATCGTAAAATTCCACCCTGAGATTCTGCGCACAGAGGTTATGCAGCGTGATGGCCACCTCTTGCCGCACGCCCAACGCCAGCCGAGTGGGAAGATCCCGGGTGACGCGCAACGGGGCTTTGCCTAACATCCAGATGAGATCCACCAACAACGCACACCCTAACACCACCGCCGAGATGAACCACGGCAGCACGCACGCGGACCAATGCGCGCCAGCGATCCCGAGGAGAAACCACCCCCACAAGAGCTTCAAGCAGAGGGCGGAGGGACGCATGGCGGTGCAGTGAATTAGTAAATACGGGCGGACCACGTGGCGGACTGCGCTGCGAGATTCAGCACGCCTAACGACTGCGCATCCGCGCGCGGCAGGCCGGGGGAAACGAGACTGTAAGAGCGCTCTAGCGGATAGTTGCCGGGAGCGGTATCATCCGCAAAGTCGATCAACTGCACCAACGTGTTGATGCCTAACGTGCTCTGTTTCCCACCCTTTAGATCCCAGCCGTGGAGGTAAAAATAAGCACGCGGAATGCTCAGCCTCACTTGGCGGCGGTTATTGCTTTGCGTGGTGACGGAGCCCAGGAACCACCGCGCATCCAGCTCCCGATCATAGCCCCGCCCAAAGAGTCCGGTGAGCACCGGATCCGGGCCAAATTTCCCATCCCGCCACGGCACGGAGAGCAGCAGATGCTCGCATGCACCGGGCGTGCCACGGTGCGTGGCATCCCGCGCGTCGATCGTTAGTGCAATGCGGGCACTGGGCTGGGCGCTCTTGCGATTCAAGTCCACGGGCGGCAGATCAAAGATCACATAGAGCCCGCTAGGGTCAGCCTGACAGGAAAAATTGACGCCCAGCGCATCCGCTGCCGCCGCTGGCACGTCCGCCTGATGGCGGGCACGATTCACCAGTGCCACCCGCCGATGGAGTTGCCGCTCGGGATGATCTAACAGGAGATCAGGAGCCAGCTCCAGCTCCCGGCTAAAAGCATACGTGGCCTGCGCAGCCACCAGCCGCAGGGTGAGCAGGCTTTTAAATGCCGCCGCGCCCTCAGCGTCCGGCAGCGGCAGTTTTAAGGTTACAGGCGTCGTTTTCCCAGCAGCTAGAGAGATTGGGAAATGCTCGGTTTCCCCACGCCAGCGCACCTCGGCAGTGCCGGTAAAAGTCTCCGCACTCGCATTCGTCAGGGCCACGTTGAGCGGGAGAATTTTGGTCAAGCCTTCCAGTCGCCCGACGGGAAAACTAGCCGCCAGGGGAGTTACGGGCGCTTGGTAATCCAGCAGCCGCAACATCTTGCCCTCACTAATTAAAAGACTCCCCCGCACGAAGGGCTCCTCGCCATACGGAAGGTCCGGCCGCTGCATCATGTAAGGTCCGGTGGGGGCCTGGGCGGTGCAGGGGATGCGGAGTTGCCAGTCGTCCACGCGATTGGTGGCAGTGATGGCCGAGGCCTCCGCTCCGGCGTTCAGTTTTGGCAACCAAATGCGGTCAAATCCTAACGCAGCGATGGCCGTTTCTTGCAGCCCGTCTTGCGCCCCACTCTGGGAGTGAAAATGGAGCAATAATTGCCCTTCTCCACCCGGCTGCACAGGCAGTTGGAAGCTGGCCTGCACGACCACCGGGGCGGGTGCAGCGGGGCCGGACATCTGCTCCCAGGCGGCTTCCGCCATGAGCCGATGCGCGGCGGCGTTCGGCGTGGCGAGGTCCACAATGCCATGATGCTGATACTGCTGCATTAACATGGGCAGCAGGAAATCATACCCCTGGGTGCTGCGGGCTCCGGTGGCATCCACGGGCAACTGGACTTGGGCCGCGCCTAGGTCAAAGAAACAAACTTTCTCCTCAGCGGCCACCTCCGCCGCCACGCTGGCCAGCGCGCGCGTCAGGCCCATGCTGAAACGCTCGTTGGGGCCTAGCATCAAGGGCGGCCCGGCTAGGATGACATCTAATTTCTTGGCTTGGCAGAACTGCACGGCGGCTTGCAGCGCCTTGCGATAGCTGGTGAGGGATCCGCCTTGCCCCAGCTCACTCAGACCATAGTTGAGGATCACCAAATCTGGATGATGGTCCAGCGCATCTGTCGTTAACGCGGTGAGCGCTTGCGCAGCGGGAGCGGAGAGCCGGGACTCATTTTCCACCATGATGGGCACGCCGGAGGTGTCATAATTTAGCGGCTCCGCAGGCTGCGGGCCTTCCTCCGCGTCATCATATTGGCTGCGTTCTTTGGCCTCGGAGACAGCCTTGAGCTTACGTTTGGTAGGCGAAGCGGAGCGCACGCCGCCCGTGAAATGATACCGGCTAGCCAGATGCTCTAACCACTGCCAATGCCACACTAACTCTGGGTCTTCCGCCCGTGCTCCCACCGGTGGAGCCAGACTCGCGATCCGATCCCCTAACACCACCACGCGCACCGCTTCTTTCCTCAAGAGCAACTTGGCATGAGTGACCGGGAACCACCGGGCGATCTCCACATCCTGCGCCTGCTCCATCTCCGGCGTCACCTCCAGCACGCCACTGCCCAGGGCCGGGCGCAACAGGCCCCTGCAGCAGAGGCCTAAGAAAAGAATGAAGCAGAGCGAGCGGAACATGGATGGTGAAGGGATGGGCCGCTCTATTTAATAGACCTTCTGTGGTGTGCAAGTTGCGCGGTGCAGAGATGACAAATAAATCAGGTCTCATTTTTACTTTGGTAGATGAGGTGGTCCGCACAGCTCTCTGGGCGATTCATCAGGAGCCACTTCGCCAAGGACCTTAAGTTAAAGGTGTTTTGCACAATGCTAAAGTTGGCCCCAACGTTGTTGCCTCGACTCGGACGAATGTTATGCGGAAGCAAAGTTGCCCACAAGGAACTACTCATCATCAGGATGCCCCGCAGCCGTGCTCGTGCTCCCTGCAATAGCTGCCGTTACGGCGGGGACGGCGGCGGGGTTTACTGAACCGAAGACTGGTGGCGGCTCCCGTGCCATTGGGCAGAGTCAAATTACCGGAAACATCATTGTTTTACCGCGGCCGTCAGCGTGGTGACTGCGGAATACGTCGTAGGAACCACCGTGCCCGTGCCATCCGTGGCCGCCCAATCATCATTTCCACAAGTCACGAAAGGATTACCAGGCGGACTAGGCCAAGGGGTTAGAAGGAAGCCAGCCAGGGCACAGCAAGACGTGAGAGAGAGGAAGGATTTGGAATTATAAATAGGCGCGGAGAAAAATTTGCGCGCGAGGCTAGTAAAAGGAAATTTGCTAAACAAGAAAAAACCGGGGGTGGCAATATTACAAAATTTTTGCGCCCTGCCCTAGCGCATTTGGCAGAGCGCTGTTTAGAGCTTCCCCTGATAAGCTAGCTCTAGCAGTTCCACCGTGTGCAAGACGCGCACCTGCGGAGCCAGCGCCCGCAGGTGGATCTGGATCTGCGTCAGGCAGCCGATATTTCCTGCCGTTACATAAGCCGCTCCCGTGGACGCGATGGCCTGCGCCTTCTTCCGCCCTAACGCCCCTGCGATCTCTGGCTGATCTAAGTTATAAGATCCCGCCGAACCGCAGCACACCTCGCCCTCCGGCACCTCACAGAGTTCCAATCCTCCGATCTGCCGCAACAAATTCCGCGGTGCCGCCCGCACGCCTTGGGCATGGCTGAGGTGGCAGGCATCGTGATACGCCACCCGCACCGGGCGGCTGGCCGCAGGCGGGGCCATGAGTCCTAGCTGATCTAAAAACAGGCTCACATCCTGCACACGGTGGGCAAAGGATTCCGCCGCCGCTGCCTCCGGCGTGCCCGCCAGCATCTGCGGATACTCATGCAAGCCGGAACCACAGCCCGCCGCATTTGTCAGGATGGCATCCACATCGGTGGGAAAGGCCGCTAAATTTTGGCGCGCATGCTGCCGGGCTTGCTCGCTGGCCCCCACGTGCCAAGCCAGCGCCCCACAGCAGCCTTGCGCGGCGGGGATCACCACCTCCACACCATTGCGTGCTAACACCGCCAGCGTGGCCCGATTAATCTCTGGCGCTAACACCTGCTGCGCACACCCCGTCAGCAATGCCACCCGCGCCCGACGCCCCCCCTGCGCGGGCACCAGCGTGGGTAAAATTTCCGCCTGCGGCAAATGTTCTGGCAGCAGTTCCAGCATCGGGCGCACTGCGGCAGGCAGCCATTTCTGGAAAGGACGCGCCAGCATTCCCGCGCGCAACGCCCAGCGGAACCGCCCGGGAAATGGCAACGTCCGGAGCAACCCCCACCGCCGACCCCGCTCCCACCACGAGAGCCTACGCTGAGCAGCCGCCAGCGCCCGAAACGGGCTAATCAACTCCCGATACGGCACCCCCGACGGGCACGCCGTCTCACACCCCAGACAGCCCAGACAGCGGTCCACATGCGGTAGCACCGCCTCCAGCGGCGTGCGGCCCTCCAGCACTTCCTTCATCAACACAATGCGCCCGCGCGGACTATCCATTTCCTGCCCTAACTCCAAATAAGTAGGGCACGCCGGCAGGCAGAATCCGCAATGGACACACTTCTGAATGGCCGCCGCCATGGGATCGCGCCAAGGATTCGAGGAGTTCGCAGGGATGGAGTGTTTCATGTGAGGAAAGGGGGGAAATCAGGGAAACGTCCGCCTGGGTCAAAGGTTGTCTTCAGCCGCCGCTCCAGGCTCAAGTCCATGCGCTGGCCTAACCGCAACGCCGGCCCCCGCCAGACCAATCCCGTGAGCCCCTGCTGACGTAAAATTTCATCCAACTCCGCCACCGCCCCTACCCACCCGATCCACGCCACATTCCCCCCTTGGCTAAAGCGCACCGCCGCACCGCCACAAGCCCCATCCAGCGCCACCAGATCCCGGGCCAGCGTCGGCACCTTCACCAGCATCGCCCCCCGCGGCACCCAAGCGAACTCCCGCAGGCTCCGCCACTCCTCATCCGTAGCGCTCACCACCATCCCGGCAGGCAGCGTGCGGGAAATGATCTCCACCCGCCCAGCCAACGCCTCCACCGCTCCCCCTAACCGCAAACGCAACGTGCCCGGAGGTGCTATTTCCAACGTCTCCACCTCCCACATCTGCCCAGCCGCCCGCGACATCCATTGCACCGCCCCCGCCAGATCCGTCGCCTCCAGCGTCAACGTCGCCTGCGCCCGCGCCTGGGGAAATACCTTGCACGTCACCTCCGTTAGGATACCCAAACGCCCCAGACTCCCGCAGAACAACTTTGGGAAATCAAACCCCGCCGCATTCTTCACCACTTTGCCACCGCCCCGCCGCAACGCCCCCGTTCCATCCACAAACTGCACCCCCACCACGAAATCTCGCACCCCACCATAACGCATCCGCCCCGCCCCCGCCGTCCCCGCCGCAATCATCCCCCCCAGCGTGCCGCCCCCCTCCACCAGCAACGGATCACACGGTAAATATTGCCCATGCTCTGCCAGCATCCCCTGCACCTCCGCCAACGTCGTCCCAGCCCGGGCCGTAAACGTGAACTCCGATGGCTCATACTCCAAAATCCCCGCCAGTCCCCGCAGCCCCACCGCCTGCGCCCCTAACACGTTATGCAGCCCAGCCTTCGTGCCCCCTCCCAAGGCCAAAATAGGCCCCGCAGCAGCACTCACAAACTCACATAACTCAGAAACAGAAACAGGCAAAATCACCCGCCCATCATTCATCAAACCCCGCCCCCAGCAAGCCAGGAATCACCCTAGCTGCGGGGCCCTTCACAAAACCCCATTGAAAGCTAAAAATTTACTTGCAATGCCCCCTCACCCCCGCAAGGTAGCGCCCCGCGCGAGCCAGCCAGCTTGCCACCAAGACCTCTTCGTCCAGCGGTTAGGACACGGCACTTTCACTGCTGTAACACGGGTTCGATTCCCGTAGAGGTCGCCATTCCTTATTCTATAAGGTTTCCAGCGTTTCAAATATGTTATGTGACAACGCCAGTCACAACATGGTAATCTAAGTCGGGTAAGTTTTATCTTCGCGCGCGTGTGCGAGTCGGGGTCACATTGAGGTGGACCCCAATCTTCGGCCAGTAAGCGAAAAACGGGATTTCCATAGTTACACACAATGTCACCACTGAAAATTTCCGATCTGGCGCAAAAAATGTAATGTTACTTATGCGGTATAGCGGGGGAAAACCAAAGTTTTCTTCACCTCCCTATCCCTGGGCATGGCCGGGCCACCTCCATTCTGTCCTTCCAGAAATCACGGAATCCATTTCCTCACAAACGTGGCGCGTGTAGCGACACTTCGGAATACCTGCTGCTTGCAGCGGGCGCAGAAATGGATGGCAACGCAACGCCGTTTGTCCCTGGTTTCGTCTCCATGCATTTACTAATGCTCGTTTCTATTCCGTTTCCAATTCTGCACCCCCCGTTTCCCGTTACTCCTGATAAATGGCTTTTCTTTTCCCGCACGTTTTCGCAATGACCAATTGGAAATGGTGCCCGCATTCACATTCATCTTGATAAATACCTCCTGGCGTCCAAAGCACGCGCTTTTATTTGATCGCGGCGTTGATCGCTGATGCGCGGCGTTTAACTGAACAAGCCCTCTCGCGGCGGGACTAGTTAGGCTATCCACCGCCACTTGCTCTAAATATAAAATCTGCTCTAAGAAACGGGCTGCGATTCCGTTTTTTATTTGTTCCTTCCTCCCATGCTGCCTGCCGTTCTGCCCACTGAAACCCCGTCCGATCTCGTGCGGCGGGCGGTGCGTGAGTATGAAGGTCCGTTGGTGGGGTATACCATGAACCTGCTGGGAGATCTGGAAACTGCGCGTGATATTGCGCAGGAAACTTTCCTCAAACTCTACGAGCAACCTGCGGGCCGGATCACGCCTGCGGGCTTGAAGGCGTGGCTCTACACGGTGGCGCGGAATCGGGCGATGGATATGCTGCGACGGCGGAAACGTCAGGTCAACGTGGCCGAGGATGCGCTGGACCACTTGGCCGCCCCAGGTGCAGGGCCGGATGAGCAAGTCTCGACGGCAGAAGAAACTGCGCAGATTCTGCGGTTCCTGCGGCGGTTGCCGACGAATCAGCAGGAGGTGGTGAAACTGAAATTTCTCTCTGAGCTAAGCTACAAAGAAATCAGCGCCATCACGGGCCTCAGCAGCACCAACGTGGGCTTTCTCATCCACACGGCCTTGCAGCGGCTGCGCAGCATGTTGCAACAGCCCACGTCCGATGGCGCCCATCAACTTTCTTTCCCCTAACGACTGCTATGAAACACTCTCTGGATACCCCCACTGTGACCGCCCACGCCTTAGGCGAACTGCTGCCTGTCGAGTCACGGCTGCTGCAACTGACCTTTGCGGAGCCGCATGAGGCCGCTTATCTAGAAGAGGCTGCGGTGAGTGTGCGCAAGACTGCGCGAAGCCTGCGGGAGGCTTTGCAAGCGGACGTTTCCCCAGAGTTTACGCTGACTGATGCGCAGCGGGAATGTGTGCTAGCGCTAACCACCGCACCCTTTCCGGCAGGCACAGCGGCCGTGGCGGAGACTAAGCCGTTGACCCTGGAAAAGATTTTGGCAGAGCGTAAATCGTTTGATCGTCGACCCTCGCGCTTGGCCACTTATCTCACGTTAGGCGCGGCGGCAGCGGTGGTGCTCCTGCTCATGGCCGTGCGCACGAAGACAGATACCACTACGAGCACCACGACCCTCAGCGGCTCTGGTAATGGCACCGGAACGAATGTGGTCACGCATTTTAAAATCGTGACCGCCCCGTCTGCCGCCGAGCCTGCGCAGCCGAGTCGGCCTAGCAACATCGCCAACTCCACGGAGCTACCTGAGGTGGCCAAGCCGCAGGGCTTCACCCTCCCCCGGCCAGACCTGACCATCCCAGAGCCCGCCACACCCGGGACTGAGACACCCCAGCAGACGGCCCAAAAGAACGGGGCCAACAACCTCTCCAGCAAGCCGAAGCCATCTACCTACGCAGTGCCCAAGAGCTATCTGGAGAAAGGCAAATAGCGCTGGCGGTGGTGGCAGCCGTAGCTATGGTCCGCCACTCATCCTTTGCACTTGTGTTAGACTCTTCTTTTACTGATTTCCCGGCAGACGCCGTGCCGCCAGCGGACCTGCCGCGGCGGCTGCTGTATGCTACCAGCGCGCGCTTGGGCGGGTCTGGATTGGATGTGTCCTCGCTGGAAGGAGCGCGGGCCTCAGCGCGGGCGGGTCGGTTAGGCAAAGTGGTCGCGTTTGCTAATCAGCAACAGGAAATCCCCCCTGGCCTTGTGCGCAGTCTAGCATGGCATCCGGTGCGGGCGTTGTCGTGGTTAGAGAGTGAATACTACTACGGAGCGAAGAAACATTACGTGGACTGGATCGCAGAGCGGGAACTGCGGAGTGGGGCTTACGATGGCTTCCATGGCTGGTCTGGGGATGCTCTGCGCACACTAGTGACGGCCCGACAGCGGGGGATTCCCACGGTGTTAGACATCCCCACGTGGCACCGAAATAAGGGGCAACAGAAAGGTTTCTTTACCAAAACGGAACGGGAAACCCATGCCCAGGGCGGCGGGAAATGGCGGGACCGGCTGGTGCCGAGTCGGCAGCGGAATTTGCTAGAATATGAGTTGGCGGATGTGCTCTATATGCCGTCCACGCGGGCGGCGGAGACGTTTTTAGAAGCCGGGGTGCCGCTGGAGAAACTGCACTATGTAGCTCGCGGAGTGGACCCTGCAGCCTTCACTCCACAGCCGCCGCCGCCGTTGTTTCGGCTCATTTTCGTGGGCGCGTTGATTCAAAGAAAGGGGGTGCATCACCTCCTGCGGGCTTGGCAAAAGCTGAATTTACGTGATGCGGAATTGCTGCTCGTGGGGGCGCTGCATCCGGAGATCCGGTCGGTATTGCAAGAGCGGGCGCATCCGCATGTGAAGCTGGCGGGTTTCGTGAGGGATGTGCCAGCGCAGCTCGCGCAGGCCAGTGCGTTTGTTTTTCCCAGTGAGCTGGAAGGAGCTGCCAAGGCGACCTTCGAGGCCGCCGCCGCTGGGCTGGCGCAGATCACCACGCGGGCCAGTGGAGATGCGGTGGTGGATGGGGTGAATGGAAAATTGATCCCCCCCAATGATCCCGACGCCCTAGCCGATGCCATTCGAGAATTCTATGATCGCCCGCAGGATCTGGTGCGCATGGGGGCCGCAGGGCGTCAGCGGATGATCGACCATTTCACGTGGGATCATTTCCGCCAACGGATACTCCATGGCTACGCTAAGGCGAAGCACCGCTGTGGCCGGGAAAATAGTTGCTGAAGATTGACAAGGGGCGGCAATGAGCGTTTCATGCGTTCTTCTTGGAAAATATTACCATGGCTAACGAATTCACGAATTGGGACCGTCCCACTACTAGCAAACCTCAAGCGAAACAACCGCTGGACGTGAAGTGGCGTGCCTCGCACGCTGGGGCGGTGCGGGAACGCCGGAAGGCCGGGGATAATCCTTACGCGGCAGAGGCGGATCGGGATCGGGTAATCTTTCGTTGGGCGCTGATGTTTCTGGTCTTCGTTGGCCTCGCCACGGCGTTGATCCTATTTCTGGGCAGCACTGGAAAGTAACAGAGGTAAGGAAAATGGGAGTGCGGCCTACTTTTACGCTAGCAACCATGCCTTGAGAGCCACCGCCGTGGGTGCTTCCAATAGCACCTCGGCCTAGGGTTCCAGTTGTCAGTAATCGAGATGCTGGAAGGATTCCAATGGGGGGGTTATTGTTAGTTGATCACCCGCAGCCGCAGCAGCAGCTCCTCCCGCTGCCCTTGGCTGATGGGCGCGGCGTATTTTCCGCAATGCACACTCCCGTCCTCGATCTTGGTGATGCGGCGGCAGTTTACGAGGTAACTCCGATGCACGCGCACGAAGTGATCTGGCAAGATTTCCTCAAGGCGTTTCATGCTAATCAGACTGAGCACCGAGCTATCCTCCATGATAAACTGCACGTAATTAGATTCCGCCTTAATCATCAGCAGTTTCGTTAGATCCACGGGCACAATGCGAGTGCTATCTTTGACGAAGATCGTGCCATCCAGTCCCTCGCCTCGGCTAGCCAGTTGGGGGGGGGGCGCACCCAGTTTTTCTTGCACCCGCCGCAGCGCCTGGAGGAAGCGGGGAAAGGCGATGGGCTTTAACAAATAATCCATCACTTCAAACTCATACGAACGGAGCGCGAAGTGCTCACTAGCACTAATGATGACCACGGGCAGACTCCGCGGCAGCGCCCGTAGTAAGGATTCTCCGTCCATGCCCGGCAAGCCGAGATCAATGAACGCGGCATCAATTCCGCCGCCCGTCAGCAACGAGAGCGCAGAGACGCCATCGGCTGCCTGCAAAGAAAATTCCACACCTTCCACCCGGGCGAGGAAACTCTCTAGCAACTCACAAACTAACGGATCATCATCAACAACAAGGCAACGCATAGGGCACCATAATTCATGCAGCCCCATGACTCGGCAAGCCGAAACATCAGCCGAATGGTGGCGATGCCGGGAAGTAAAGTCCTGGACTCCGCCACGGGGCGTGCTACCCACGGGCTTCTTTTCACCCCACACCTCCATTTTCTTTTATGCCGACAGATTTTTCCTTCTCCCTCACGGGCCATGTGGCCCTCGTTACTGGCAGCTCTCGCGGGCTGGGCAAGGCCATCGCCATGGCGCTGGGCCGCCGTGGGGCCAAGGTGGCATTTAACTATTTAAATAACGAGGCCGCTGCGCAGCAGACGTTCGACGAGTTCACGGCGGCGGGCGGGCTGGGCATGATCGTGCGGGCGGATGCTAGTGATCCGGTGGAAATTTCCCGCATGGTGGCGGAGGTCAATGCTGCGTTAGGCCCCATCGATATCCTAGTGCCTAACGCCACGCCCGCGCAGCCGATGAAGCCGCTAGAGGAATATGATTGGGCGTTCTTTCAGCAGATGCTAGACTTCTTTGTGAAGAGTCCATTTCTGCTCGCGCAAGCGATTGTGCCGGGCATGAAAGCGGGGGGTTGGGGCCGTATCATCAACATCGGCAGCGAGGTCTTTCAACGCAGCGTGCCGAACTTTGCCCCGTATGTCAGCGCCAAGGGCGGGCAGTTAGGACAGACGCGCTCGCTGGCCACGGAGCTAGCTCCATTCGGCATCACGGTCAACATCATTGCTCCGGGATGGATCCCCACGGAGCGGCATGATAGTGACCCGCAGGATGACAAAGATAACTATTTCAAGACCATCCCCATGGGCCGCTGGGGCCTGCCGGAGGATGTGGCGGCGGCGGCAGTGTTCTTTGCTAGTGCAGAAGCGGGCTTCATCTCTGGGCAGACGCTGTGCGTAAATGGTGCGGCCTCTCCGTGGTAAATCCCCCCTGAATCATGCTGCCACGTCCACCTAAAAAGTTCACGCCCGTCCCCTTTGAGTATCATCAGGAGATCGAGCTAGAGATCACCACCCTGACCAACATGGGCCAGGGGTTAGGGCGCGTCGATGGCTGGGTGGTGCTGGTGCCGCTGACGTTGCCGGGCGAACTGTGCCGGGTGCGGATTTATCGGAATGAAAAGAACTTCAGCGAGGGGGATTTGGTGGAGGTATTGCGGCCCTCGGAGCATCGCGTCACGCCTCGTTGTAGCTTGTTTGGCGCGTGTGGCGGGTGTCAGTATCAGAACCTCGCTTATGCAGAGCAACTGGTGTGGAAACAGCGTCAGGTGGCAGAACTGCTGAAGCACATGGCGCAGTTAGAATTTGCCGTGGCCCCCGTGCACGCCAGCCCGCAGGAGTATGCTTATCGGTCAAAGATCACGCCACATTTCGAGGCGGCCTTGGATGGGAAACTGGGAGCCATTGGCTTTCTGAAAGGCGGGCGGGGGAGGACGTTAGTGGACGTGCCGCGTTGTGAGATCGCCACGGAGGCCATCAATGCGCGGCTGACCACCGTGCGCACGGAAACGCACGCCCGGGCCGCCAGCTATCAGAAAGGAGCCACACTGCTGCTGCGGGATGCCACGGGCGTGGTGCATGTGGACCACCAAGCCACGGCCTGCGAACGCGTGGCGGGCGTGGAGTTGGAGTTCCTAGCCGGAGATTTTTTCCAGAATAATCCTTACATCCTGGATGCCTTCGTGAGCTACGGCATCGCCCAAGCAAAGGCCAGCGGGGCGCAGTATTTGGTGGATGCCTACTGCGGCAGCGGGCTCTTTGCCTTGGTAGGCGCGCGGGAGTTTACCGCTGTCTTAGGCGTGGAGGTCAGCGCCTCCGCAGTGCAACGCGCCACTGCCAATGCTGCGCGCAATCAGTTTACGAACTGCCAATTCATCGCAGGCAAGGCCGAGGAAATTTTTGCTTCGGTGAAATTTCCTGCCGCAGCCACCGCCATCCTCATTGATCCGCCGCGCGCGGGCTGTGATGAGGCGTTCCTGCTCCAACTCTTTGCCTACGGGCCACAGACGGTGGTCTATGTCTCTTGTAATCCGGCCACCCAAATGCGGGATCTGCGGCTTTTCACCCAGCATGGATATAGCCTTAGCCAGATTCAGCCGTTCGATCTTTTCCCGCAGACAAAGCATCTGGAGTGCGTCATCACGCTACAAAAAATGTTGTTGTCCTAGCGCGAGAAATTTCGCTGAATACCCGCGACAGCCATCGCGTCCGAAGCCCTGCAACCTCCAACCCTAACTGCCTTATGAAACTCCGCCTCCTTGCTCTCCCGCTGCTCGCAGCGCTGCTGCTGCCCTCCTGTGTCGAGCTAGACTCCGGCTATGGCTACACCTCTTACAGCCGTGGCTATGGCGTGGCGGAAGATGACTACAGCTACCGCCCCAGCTACTACTCCCGACCCTACTACGGCAACTCTAGCTACTACTCCCGACCCTACTACGGCAACTCTAGCTCCTACTCCCGACCCTACTACGGCAACTCCAGCTACTACGGAGGCAGCACCCACGCTTATTATCCGCCTGTTAGGACGAACCACGATCACCACGAGGAAGATGAGCGCATCAGGCTCACGGGCGGAGGCGATGGCCGCCACGATAACCGCCCCAACGGCTTCCATTCCAAAGACTGGTTCGAGGACCGCGGCTACAACCTCCACCGCTATAACTACAAAGACGAAGATGGCGACGTGAAGCACAAAGCCCACGGCCCAGACAAGGACGATAAGAAGCATCGCTAGCACGGTTTCGGGCGGTGGAAGTAAAGCTGCTGCCGCGCAGAGGGCGAGAGGCTGCTGCCGCGCACCCCAGTTAGGCCGCAGTCACCCTGATGGCGGCATGGCCGCAGCGGCTGGCGGGAGGCCCGCCATGACTGTGGGAAATGCGCCATTTCCCAGATTGACGGCCCGGCCCGCAGTTCGTTATACTGCGTGTGATTCCCCCCTCCCGCTTCTTCCTCCTCATTCCCCCGCTCCCCTTTTATGACTCTCCGTCATCGCTTCGTTTGCTTGCTCACGCTGCTTTTCCTCAGCCTCCCCATGGCCGCTCTGGCCGCTATTCCAGCCTCGCCCTCCGCGTTGAAGGCCACCGCCCTAGCCTATAATAAAGTGGCCCTTTCCTGGGTGGATAATTCCACGGATGAGACGGGCTTCCAGTTGGAGTATAAGAGCACGGGCACTTGGACTGTTGTCAATTTTGTGGAGCCAGCGAATGCCACTACGGAGATGCTCATGCTCCCGGGCTTCACCGCTGGAGTCACCTACACCTTCCGCATTTCTTCTTTTAACGCAACGGGTGCTGGGGGCGCGAGACTGTATTCAGCGACTTATAGCACAAGCAATGCGCTAACCATGCCCTCGACAGCTTCCACTTTTGAAGAGGCCACCGGCTTGACTGCGGTGTTCACTGGCACAGCGGCAGCCACCTCCGTAATCCTTAGCTGGACGGATAATGCCAACACCGAGACTGGCTATGAAGTCTATGCCAAACAGAGCACGTCCTCACAGTATCAATTCATCAAGACCGCCACGGGCAATACGACCAGCATCACGGGGCTGCCAGCCGCTACCTCCTTAGACTTTATCGTGCGGGCTTACCGTGACATCTTGGCCGCTGATGGGGTGCATACGGATACCTTTCATGTTACTGAAAACATCGCCAATTATCCCCTCGCTAGCATTGAGGGCGTGTATGTTAATAGCAAGCCCGGGGCTTCTAGCATCTTCGGGTCGGCATTTAGTCATACATTTACGATCACCCAGACCGCTAGAGTCGTGACCACGCGCACGATTACTGCACTGCCTAGTTCACTGGCCTTCAATAGCAGCACGGGCGCGCTCACGGGAACCTTTCCACCTGTGGGCATTTACCCGTTGAGCTTTACCGTAAATTTTGTCGGCGGCTCATCGCAGTCCCAGGTGTTCTACATTCGCGTGCGCCCGCCAGAAGGCGCGCCCGTGGTGGGCACCGCCATTCCAGCTTGGTCCGCCAATCTGGGGGCTACACGAGACAGCTCCCTAGCGGGAACCTTTACCGATGCCGAGGCGGAGTCCGCCGTGCGCATCAGCACGACTGTGGGGGACATCAATGTGGTGCTCTTTGATAACGCCACTCCGGCCACCGTGGCCAATTTCAAAAACTACTTAGCACGCTATCCCGGTGCGGCCTTTCACCGCAGTATTGCCAGCTTCGTAATTCAAGGGGGGGGCTTCAAACCCACGGGCACGGGGAGTAATTTTACCACCGTGACGACGGACGCTCCCGTGGTCAATGAGCCCGGCATCCCCAATGCGCTGGGCACCATCTGCATGGCTAAGCTGGGGGGGGATCCTAACAGCGCTACGGATCAGTTTTTCATCAGCGTGGCAGACAACACCGGCACCTATCCTAACGGCTTGGATTATCAGAATGGCGGCTTTTCCGTCTTCGGGCGTGTGGCGGGCGCGGGGATGACCGTGGCCACGGCCATCAGCAACAAGCCGACTGCCACCTACAATCTATTCCTGGATGGAGGCGCTAGTGCCACTAGCTTTGCAAATTTCCCCATGAATGCCGCCACTGCACCCGCAACCTTTGATCCCTCGCTGGCGATCAAAATCAATTCCGCCACCCTCATCCCCACTCTGAGCTACGCGGTCACTGGCAATACCAATCCAGCCGTCGTCACGCCCAGCATCGTCAGTGGGCAACTGCATCTGGTGGCGCTCACTTACGGCACCAGCAATGTGACCGTCACGGCCACCGACCTCGATAACAAGACCGCCACGCAGACCATTGCGGTCACCATAAACAATGACACCTACACCACCTGGGCGGCCCGCCAGACCTTCACAGGCGGCCTCAGTGGCTCTGCGCAGAACCCTGACAATGATCCGTTGAACAACCTCCTAGAGTTTGCCTTCCTGGGGAATCCGAGCGTCAACAGCCAGACTGAAGCCCCTACGTTAGGCGCTACCGCCACTGCACCCGCCGCCATGACGCTGACGTTCCCCGTGCGGAAAAATACCACTGGCCTCACCTACGAAGTGCAGACGAGCCCCAGCCTCACGGGCACCTGGAACACGCTCTGGAGCAGCGCGGACGGCTTTGCCCATGCCCGCGTGCAATCCGCCGTGGACCAAGCGGACCGCACCCTCGTGACCATCAAAGATAGCGTGGATCTAGGCACCGGGGGCACACGCTTCCTGCGCGCCAAGGTCACGCAGTTGTAGCTCTCACCAACATGCTTGCGGACAATTTTCCCTTGTGATGATTCCCACGCCTCGCGAGGGATGCCGCCATGCAAGCACCCCTCAGCCGTATTTCCTTATTCCTCGCCATCCTCCTGCTCGGGGCGGCTTGTTTCCAGAAGTCCATCGCCCACGCGTTAGGCAACGACATCGTGGGCCCCACGCAGCTAGAGCAAGTCATCCACGGCGGGAAGGCCGCAGCAGGCACGGACGATTCCCTCATCTCCGTCCCCACCCACCCCGTGCAGGCCACCATTTTCTGGGTCGCCATGGCCGTGACCGCCTTAGCGCTGTGGGCGTGGATCGTGGAAGACAGCTTCTGGATTCCGTTGATCGCCATGGTGCTAGCATTAGCCGCGGCCATTTTCAAGATGGCCCTCCTCCCGGCCTTCATAGTAGCCGCTGCCAAAGTCGGCGGCACGCAGGTGAAACGACGCTCCACCCGCTCCACCGCTAGCCATGCCGCAGCCACCACCACTCACCGCCACCTCACCACTGATAAATAAGCCCATGCAACTCCGCCTTCTTACCCTAGCTACATTTCTCCCTGCCCTTCTCCACGCGCAACAACTCGCGGTCCCAGCGGCTTGGCCGCAGTATCGCGGACCTAACGGAGACGGCTCCACCAAGGAAGTCATCGCCAAACCGTGGCCCAGCGCAGGCCCTACCCAAGTTTGGAAACAACCCGCCACCACCGGCTTCAGCAGCATGGCCGTGGGCGATGGCCTAGCCGCTACCCTAATGACGCGGGATACCGATGGCGTGGCCACCGAAACGTGCGTGGCCTGGGATGCCAAGACTGGCACGGAACGCTGGGCCTTTCCCCTGCGCATGGCTAAGTATGACGGCGGCGGAGACAGCGGTGGGAAGGGCGATGGCCCCCGCAGCACGCCGAGTGTGTCGGGCGGCAAGGTCTTCGTGCTCGGGGGAAATCTAGACCTTTACGCCATCGACGCCAAGACTGGCAAAGCGGTCTGGAAAACGGATCTCGTGAAAGACCACCATGCCAAGAACATCCAGTGGCAGAGTGCCGCCAGCCCCATTTTAGAAGGGAAGCTCTGCATCGTCATGGGCGGCGGGAAGGGGGAAAGTTTCCTGGCCTTCGATCAAGCCTCTGGCCGCCTAGCATGGAAAAGCGAGGACGATCCCATCACCCAAGCCACCCCCACCGTGGCCACCATCCTCGGCGTGCGGCAGATCATCTTCTTTACCCAAAAAGGCCTCGCCAGCGTGGACGTGAAAGACGGCAAACTCCTCTGGCGTCAGCCGTATAAATATTCCACAAGCACGGCTGCCAGCCCCATCGTCTGGCAAGACATCGTTTACTGCTCCGCGGGTTATGGGGTGGGCGCAGGGGCATTTAAAATTGCCAAGACTGGCTTCAATTATAGCGCCACCCCACTCTGGCGCACGGAGGGGAAGAACATCAACCACTGGAGCACTCCGGTGTGTAAGGACGGCTATCTCTATGGCCTCTTTGGCTTCAAAGAATATGGGAAATGCCCGCTCGCCTGCGTGGACATCCGCACCGGGGAAACGGCCTGGAAACAAGAAGGATTCGGCCCGGGGAACGTCATCCTAACAGGCGATCAACTCCTCATTCTCAGTGATAAAGGCGAGCTAGTGCTCGCCAAAGCCGATCCCGCCTCCTATCAAGAATCCGCCCGGGCGGATGTCCTAGACGGGAAATGTTGGTCCACGCCCACCCTAGCCGGAGGCTACATCTTTGCTCGCAGTTGTGAGCAAGCCGCCTGCTTCGAACTCGCGCACTAACCACCGCATGGACACGCCTCCACTCCTCCACCTTCCAGGCTCCGCTTTCACCATCTGGACCCGGCCACAGGCCCGGCCCACGCTGCCGCCAGCCGCCGCTGCAACTAGTGTAAACCGCATTTCCTGGCCGCTCCGTTGCGCCTGGGGAGCCGTCGGTTGCCTTGCCGCCCTCTGGTATTCCGACCACCAATCGCTAGCCGCCCAACGCGAACTCCTCCAGGCCCAAACCACTGAGGAGACGGCTCTAAAAGCCCAGTTCCACGATCAAACCACCACCCTCCAGCAATCGCTTGATCGCCACCGTGCGGAGCAACAAACGCTCACGGGCCAGCTCGCAGACCTCCAGGCCCAGTTAGTGACCGCCAAGGAAACTCATACGAAAGCCCAGGCCGCCGCAGCCCAACAACAGGCCGAGCTAGCCCAACTCAAAGCCACCCAAGCCAAGGCTCTAGCCGCTCTGCAAACTGGCCTAGCGGCTAAGGACGCCGCCTGGAAACAGCAACTCACGGAAACGGAAACCGCCGCCAACCAAGCCCGCCAAGGCCTTGAGCAACGCGTGTTAGAACTCCAAGCCGTCATCGCCAAAGCCGAAAACGCTGCCGCTGCCGCCACCAAAGATACCGCCGCTGCTAACCTGCGTGCCACCACCGCCACCGCTGCGCTGGAAGAAATGCAACGGAAGCAGGGGACTCCGAAACCGTAGGGTTCAAAAGCTGCGAACTCCGCTCCGCAGAGCCCTCGGTTGAGAGCATTTTCCAGTCCCGCTCCCAATGTTAGTCATCAGTGCCGCCACGACCTTTGCCCGCCGAGAGTGCAGCGGGAAGGGGGCGGTTGATGAGCACTCCAAACCTCTTACAGACGGCTTGTGATAACGTCTCAGCGCTAAATCCATCTCCCAGAAAAATTTGGTTTCCAAACCTCGCCACGCCATGTCTGGTGGACGGAATTCTCTCCCCGTTGCTTTGAGTCCGCCCGCCCCGCCCCGTCCCACGAAGCTGCAAATCTGTGTGCTGATGTTCCTCCATGCGTTTGCGCTGGGGGCGTATGTGGTGCCCTTGCCCATGGTCTTGAAGGCTTATGGGTTGGAGGATTGGATGAGTTTTCCGTATCTCATTTCCGCCGTAGCGGCCTTTATCACCCCACTCATCATCGGCTCCCTAGCAGATCGAAAATATGCGCCAGAGCGGCTGCTCGGGGTGGTGGCACTGGGCTCGGCAGTCTTGCTAGCCGTGGTGGGGGCCACGCTGCATTGCCACTGGGGCGCGCCTGCTTATTTGGTGGCCACAACGTGCTATGCGCTCTGGGCCGCGCCTGGCTTCGGCTTGCTGACAGCCATTGGACTCAAGAGTGTGGATGATCCGCAACGGGAATTCGGTCCGCTACGCATCTGGGCCACCATCGGGTTTGCGGCGGCTCCGGCGTTTCTCAGTTTCGGACTCCACGCCGATCGCACCGTGTGGGGGACGCTGTTAGGGAGTGGATTTTTTTAGCGGAAAGCATCTATCTCCTGGGCTTTCCAGCGGTGCGTCCCACCGCCGCAGCGGCTCCCAAGCGGCTGCGGGACTACTTCGGGTGGGAAGCGTTGGCGCTTTTTAAAGAGCGGGACCACCGCATGATTTTCCTCACCACGGCGTTCTTCTCCATGCCGTTGGCGGCGTTTTATCCTTACATTGGGAAACATCTGGATGCACTGCACGCCTCGTTTCCTGGGGCGCGGCTGGCCCTGGCCCAAGCTGCGGAGGTGGTGGGGATGCTGGGGTTTGCCTCGTTGATGACGCGGTTTCGGCTGAAATGGCTCATCGTGGGCGCGCTGGTCTGCGGGCTTCTGCGCTATGCCTGTTTCGCGCCTAACGTGTTGTGGCTCATCATGGTCGGCATCGCGCTACATGGGGTCATCTTCATCCTTTTTAGTATGACCACGCAGATCTATCTGGAGCAGCGCGTGCCCCATGCCTTGAGGAATCAAGCCCAAGCGCTGCTGATGTTTATGACCTCCGGGATTGGTAATCTGGTGGGCTACAGCGCGGGCGGGCTGTGGTATCGGCAATGTGAGATCAATGGAGCGGAAGACTGGCCACGGTTCTGGAGCGTGCTCGCGGCTAGCATTGTGCCGGTGTTGATCTTTTTCCTGCTCGGCTATCGTGGGCGCCCGCGTGAGACGGTGCTCAGTGCATCACTCTAGCACACCTGTAACATAGCTAGCCGAGCCGCTGTGTCCGGCAGGTTGGCGGCCTGGATCTTCTGCGTGGCCCGACGCAGAAACTCTGCCAGCGCGAGGTCGAACGATTCCTTTAAATAGCCGCTACTATCAATCACAAATGCCGCTGGATGCCCCTGCGCAATGCTGCGGAAAATCTCCCGCGCCTGCTGCAAGGCGGATTTGCCCTCGAACTCATTCGGCTTATCCCCACGCGCCCGGATGCGATGCAGCCCCACATCCACTTCCGAGTCTAACACCAATACCAAATCGGGGGCCGGGGCAAAGGTGGCGTTGTGCGCCATCACTTGCTGTGGATCCGCGCCCCGCGCGCCTTGGTAGGCGGCGGTGCTCCAGTAATAGCGATCCAGAATCACTATCCCATCCGCCGCTAACGCCGGGCCAATCGTCTGCTGCACATGCTGCCGACGGTCTAGCTCAAACAACTCCAGCTCCCGCTCCAGCGTCAGCCGACCCGCCTTGGCGCTGGCCCGCAGCTCTTGACCCCATTTCAAACTGGTTGGCTCTTTAGAAATGGCACATGCCAATCCGCGCTCACCGCACCATTGCGCTAGCAAGGTGGCCAGAGAGGTCTTGCCAGCACCATCAATGCCTTCAACAGCAATCAGGAAACCATGGGGAATGGGCGTCTTTAACATGGCGCGGAGTATTCCGCTGGGGCCGCCCGCTGCAAGATCTTTTCCCAGTGCTGCGCAGATTTTACTTCCACTTACCGCAAATCCCGTTTCACCGCCTTGATGAGCTTATCCAACACCCCATTCACAAAGCGGCTGGAGTCTTCTCCACCAAAGCGTTTGGCGATCTCGATGGCTTCATTCATAGCCACCACGGGCGGCACCTGGGTCTCATAATCCATCTCGTAAGTGGCTAGGCGCAGGATGTCCCGATCCACGGCCGCGAGCCGCTCAAAGGAGAAATTTTCCAAGACCTGAGTGATCCGCGCGTCGATGGCTGTCAGGTGCTGCTGCACGCCTTGGAATAGTGCTAGGGCGTGCAGTCTCACGGGCTCTTCCGTGCGGCGGAGATTCCAAAAAGCGGCTAGATCGTGCTCCCCACCAGCGGGCACTTGTGACCAACTGTAGAGGAGCTGCATGGCGGTTTCCCGCCCTTCGCGACGCTTACTCATTGTCAGCTTTGGCGCGGCGGGGCGTGGGGTAGGCGGTGTGTAATTTCATGAAAAGTTCCGCCATGCTGAGAGCGGCGCGCGCGCATTCTATGCCCCGATTCAGCTCCGTGCCGAAGCAGCGTTCGCGCGCTTGCTCCTCGTTTTTCATGGACAGCACGCAGTTAATCACGGGCGTGAGATGGCGGATCGATTGCTCCATCAGGCGATCACTCACCGCCGAGGCAATGAGGTCTGCGTGGTCCGTATCGCCTTGGATAATGACGCCAACTGCGATCACAATATCCGCCGCCGTGTAGTCCAGCACATACTCCACCGTAACCGGGATCTCCCAAGCTCCTGGCACGTGGTAGAGCGGG
This sequence comes from Verrucomicrobiales bacterium, assembly GCA_043757865.1. GTDB lineage: Bacteria > Verrucomicrobiota > Verrucomicrobiia > Verrucomicrobiales > V1-33 > JAGNEJ01. The sequence goes on from JAYVOP010000307.1 coordinate 31,474, forward strand.
ATGGAGGCGGAGGGCATGATGCTGAGCAACTCTGCTTTGAGTCCCTCTAGCAGGCCGTTGACGAACTCTTCGTTGTAACTGCTAGCCACGATGGCAAAGGTTTTGCGCGGCCCGACAAGACGGGGACGACGAGGCAAGGGAGTGGTGGAAGACATAATTTAAAACGAAGCGGTGAAGGGGAAAGGGGCCGGAAGGGAGCCATCCATGGGCGCAGATTCCCCAGCGGTCAAACCCGGAATGGCGCGGGCTTTCCCCGTGATCCCTACTCGGGATCTTATCCCTTTCCCATCTGGAACTTCGGTTGCTGCGCGATCCACGCCACCAGCAGCCACACCAACAAGGCCGCCTGCAATAAGGCACACAGCGTGTCCCAGCCCAGCCGCCAGACGCTGGCCACGGGCAGCCCGGAGGCGATCCCTTGGTGCGCCAGATGGACTAGGAAAAAGTGAGTGTAAGCCATCGCCAGCCAGAGCAGGAAAGGCCCCCAGAGCAGTGCCCAACGTCGCGCGGCTAACGTGAAAACCGTCCGCCAGGTCCAATCCCCCCGCCAATGCACTAGCAGCAACGGCAGGCACCCCGCCGCCGCGGCCAGCGCCCACCCGCACAGCCGCAGCGCCCACGCCCAGCGCTCATCCACAGGCGCGGGCCAGCCTTGGGCTAGGGCGCTGCCTAGCACGATGGGCCACAGCCGGGGGATGCGCCCGGAGGCACTGCCCGGCCATTGAATCTGTAAAATTTCCTCTGGAGCGTTCAAGTGGGTTTCGGCTAGGCGGACCAACCATGCCAGCGCAAATGCCACCGTGCTGCCGCCCCACAGCAGGCCGATCACCCGGAGCCTTTCCAACTCCACGTGGTGCTCTGATCCCCAGTGGCTCATGCCAAGCGCTAGCCAAGCAATATTGGCCACCGCGCTGAGCATCAGTAGCCACCACACCCAGCGCCCGCCTTGCGGAAATGCCGTTTGGCAGCCGCGTCGCAACGCGCGTCCGAGGTCTGAGAGATTCAGCAACACGGCTAGTGCCAGCGCCACGCTCAGTGGTTCTAACTCCACCGGCATCACCAACGCAGCGGCTACAGACTGCCCGGCATGGCGTGCTACTGTTGGCAGGAACTCGCTGGCGAAAGCGGGATTAAACTCCTGCAGCCAGCCATAGCTCAAGGCTTCCGCGCGCACCTGCCACCAGCCGTGGTGCGCGGTGGCTAGGCCCAGCACCACCCACGTCCACGGCCACGCTCGCACAAACTGCCACCCCGCCCGATACGCCGCCCGGTGAGGATGCAGCAGCAGACAGGCCGCATAGCAGACCACCGCCAGCGCGCCTAGCAGGTAGGTGGGAGTGGTGGTCATCATCTTAACGCAGAGTCCCGGACGTGACGCCTAACTGGGAGCGCGCTTTGAGTTCCCGCCACAGCGTTTCCGCGTCCAGTTGGCCATTCATCAGATCCCGATACAGCTCCAGCGTGTGATGCACTTGCGCGGGCGTTTCCTCCATCAACTCGATGCGGAAGTGCGCCAGCCCCGCCGCCTGGAAGGCTGGATAATACTTGGCTCCCGTCTGCGCCACCGCATTGAAGAGCGTGTTCCTACATCCCACATCCGCCTTCAGCGGATGCTCCATGCCCACGCGGTCGCGCAGCTTCACTTGGTGCTTCTCGCAGGGGCGCCCACAGTCCAGGAACGATTTCCCCTCGCTCATAAATGCCGCAAAGACGCAGTGCTCCATGTGAAACATCGGCATGTGTTGGTGCAGGATCAGCTCGAACCACTCTGGCGGGGCGGCGTGCAGCAGGTCCAGCGCCTGCTCCGCATTCAGATCACTGGAAATGGTGAGGCGCTGGAGGCCTTGATTCATCAAGAACTGAGCGCTCAGCGGATTGGCGATGTTTAACGAGAAATCTCCATGCAGCACAAACGACTCCTCTTTAAAAAACGCCAGCGATCCCAAGTTCCGCAGCAGAATGCCATGCGGTTCTGCGCGGGCGATGAGTTTAAAGAAGCCTTCCTCCGCTGGCTTTTGAATGCGTGGCGTGGCCAGGAAAATGTGGCTCTCAGGACAGCCCGCCGCCATCGCCACGGCCTCGGGATATTTCCGTATGTCCTCGAAATCCACGTAGATGGTGCCGATGCGCTCACTCAGCGCGATGGCCAGTTGATCCAGCGTGCGGACCAGCAGCGTCAGCGTGGGTTCAGCCTGGGGGGCGCGTTCCAGCGCACGGATGTCAGCGATGGCCTGGGCCATCACGCCGGTCGTTGCTGGCGTGCGTGGGGTGCTGGGGAGGTCTAGTTTTTCTAGCAGTGCCCGCCGCAGCGCGTTGAGTTCACTGGCGGGCAGGATCACTGCGTCCGTCAGTTGATTGTCCAATGCTGCTAACTCCCATGGCGTGCCGCCCAGCCGACTCAGTTGCTCCGTGAGGTAATCCGTGGTCAGCGGACGCTTCTCCGCAGCTTGCAGCGGCAGGCTGGAGGTCACGCTGGCCAGCGGCTGGCCCTGCGCATCCACTGCGGTTAGGATCAAGGGAGCGCCTAGTGCCCCGGATACTTGCAGCCGCAGTTGGCGGTGTTTCCGCTGGGCTATGTTTCCTTTGAAGCTGGAGCGCAGTGCCTTATCCAAGGCTGGATCGCTGGTTTTCCAGACGCGCGTGCCGGGCGGGATGTTTGTGGGATTGAGCTTCCCCCGTTGGAAGCCTAACCACATCCCTTCCACGTCAAAAACGAAGCCGCCTTGCTCTCGATTCGTGTCCTCACCCGTATCGAAGACCACACCATCTCCAGGATGCAGCGCCACGGCTAGCCCATCTAATTCCACTGCATCTGCCTCCGCCCGTCGCACGTGCCCTAGGAAAGCTCCGCGCTTTTTCCCATACCGCGCGCCTACCAGCTCTTGGTGATTCACCCCGTGCATCCAGCCTGGATACAGGCCTCGGGAAAACGTCATTTCCATAGAGTAGAGATCCTCCTGCGTGATCGGCGTCGCCTGCTGCGCCACTGCGGCATCGATAGCCTTACGATACACGCGGGTCACCGCGGCCACATATTCCGGGCTCTTCAGGCGACCTTCTATTTTAAAACTAGTGATGCCTAACTCGATGAGGCGCGGGATCTCCGCCACCGCAGACAAGTCCTGAGGCGAGAGTAAATAACGTTTATCCCCTAACGGCTGGAGTTCCCCATCCACGATCAATTCATAAGGCATCCGGCACGCCTGCGCGCACTCCCCACGGTTCGCGCTGCGCTGGCCCAGGCTCTCGCTGGTGAGACACTGGCCAGAGTAAGCCACGCACAGCGCCCCATGCACGAAGACCTCCAGCGGCACGGTGGTGCCCTGGAAACGCTCCAGATCCCGCAGGCTGAGTTCCCGCGCTAACACTGCGCGCTCCAGCCCTAGCTGATTCACAAACTCCAGCGCCTCGGGCGAGGTGATGGTCATCTGCGTGGAAGCATGGAGCGCCACATCCGGGGCAATGCGCTTCACCATCCTAGCCAGCCCCAGATCTTGCACGATCACGGCATCCACGCCCGCCGCTTGCAGCAGCGCCAGTTGGGCCTCGGCGGCCTCTAGTTCAGCGGTAAAGACCAAGGTGTTAAATGCCACCAGCCCACGCACGCCATGGCTGTGCAGAAACGACATCAACTCTGGCAGTTCCTCCGCCGTAAAATTGTCCGCCCGCATCCGGGCATTGAAGGCAGGCATACCAAAGTAAATGGCATCAGCGCCATTGGCCACTGCCGCACGGGCACACTCCCAATTACCAGCGGGAGCCAAGAGTTCTAAAGTAGGGGAAGGGGAAATCACCGCGCATCCTCCCCCGCTGCGCAGCGGATGCAAGCTCAGCGGTGGGCAGATCATGGTGCGGGCGTTGGCCCCGCTCCCACAAGCACCGGAGCCGCAGGAACCAATCGGCTTCCTGCTTTCCAGCGATCAACCAGCGGCAAGAAGCGGTTGCGCCGTGTATCATGCGTGATACGATGAGCGCATGACTCCTTCCTCCATCATTCACGCCCGGATCGATGCCCCTACCAAAAAAGCGACCGAGCGGGTGCTCAGTGCACTGGGGTTGACACCTACCGAAGCGATCCGGCTGCTTTACCGCCAGATCGCTCTGCGCGGGGAATTCCCCCTGGAGTTGCGGGTTCCGAACAAATTGACGGCTGAAACTTTGGCGCGGGCGGAGCGCAACGAAGACCTTGAAGCGCATTCATCTACCGAGGCGCTCTTCACGTCTTGGGAGTCATGAGAATCACCCAGACGAACCAGTTCAAAAAGGATCTCAACCGGCAAAAGAAGCGACGCAAAAATCTCCAGAAGCTCAAGGAGGTAATCATCCTGCTAGTCGCTGCAAATCCGCTGCCTGTGAAGCACCGAGATCACGCGCTGACGGGTGATAAGGTGGGCTGGCGGGACTGCCACGTGGAGCCTGATTGGCTGCTGATCTACCAGCCCTCCCCTGGAGAACTCTGCTTGGGCCGGACCGGGACGCACGCAGATCTGTTTTAGCCGCCTTGCGGCTTCCGCCTGCCAGCGTTGCTCAGCTCCACCCGCTACTGGCTGCGGCTCCCACGCCTACCTACCAGGAAAATTACCAGTCCCAGCCCCACCGCAGCCATGATCCACCAACGGGCCACGGAAGCTGGGGGGGGAGGCTCCATCGTAGGCGAAACGGTCGGTTTGATGCTAATGGGCTCCGGGATGTTGGCGGGAGGATTCGCTAGTGAAGGCAGGGGTTCTGAGCTTTCCTGCTTTGGGGAGGTGGTCGGTGAGGCAACAACATGGAAGATTGGCACCTCAGTGGGGGGGGCTATGGCTCCATGCGGCTCAACGAGGACTGGTTCGGGGACGCCCCACTGCTCCGTTTTAGGGTCGTAGGTTATCGTCATTGCATCATCATACGCCCGATAGAGGAACGATAACACCCCATTGTTTAGCGTCATTTTCACATCGCTGAATCCTGGTTCACGGACGGCAGCAGAGACGAGAATCCGTTTCACTTGCGTTGGTTTCCTGGTGCCATTTTCAATCGCTTTTTTAAATTCGACTTCATCCACGTAGTTCAATTTTGGATTACCGGGTCTGAAGGCGGGCATTTCGTAGAGTGCGGTGCGAAGCCGCGTCGTCATCAATATCCAAAACATATCTCCATCAGACACGACTTGGGCAGATGATTGTGCTGATCTACCTATCCACCACCAACCGCCAACCTCTAGCTCTGGACCAACTGGGCCTTTGCGCAACAGGCTGATTCGATCCGAGATCTGGACGGCATCCTCACCTGGAATAGGTATTCCTCGGCTCTCCATATCCTCTTCTAGAACCCGAAAGGAAAATATCTCATCTGCTTTTTCAATTTTAGATTCTGATAGCAAAATAGGCTCGCGCAGTGGAGCGGTATCCGCATAAAGCACAGTACAGAGGCTCCATTTCCAACAAATAACGAGGCACCCTTTATAAAGAGATTTCATGGCACTTCCTCCTTAACTTCTAATTGCCCCTTCGTTTTCGGCTTCAGCACCTTTTGCTGGAGGCCTGCTGAATCTAGCCTGTATCTATAACATCCAGCAATGGAAGCAGCTTCCCAATCGAACAAGGTCTGATACGATTTCCCGTATGAAGGATCATAATAGCGTGTTCCCACTTTTGTAAGTGCGTGATTTAGAAATTCCTGCGGTGGTTCGGGGTTGGATTGCCCAGGAACACCGTCTCCGTCATCTACTTCATTGTCTCGATGGGTAAATGGAGCAGCCGCAGCAGGTGCGGTTCCATTCCTGAACTTCCATTCCTTGATGAGAAGAAATGCATTTGGATTAATTCCGCCACCGTAAACTAAGTCAGGGTAGATCGAGACTATTGTTTTGACATCGGAAGCAACACCTTGAACCGCCAAACAATCCTTGAAGAGATTGGCCCATCCTTGGCAGGCTCCCGTGCCTGCTTTTAGAAGTGCGTTCGTGCTGTATCCCACGGGTGTTTCGGGTTTTGAAATTCCATGGTATGACAGTGGGAAGTCAGCATTGATACTGCGAGAGCGTTGCACGCCATACACTTTCAATTCGGGCGCTGCAAACTTTTTGAAAACGCCATCGGCAATAGCATTGTCGCCCGCACCAGCGTCTAGCCCCTTGGCTCCCTGGCAGGAAATGTAATAGATGCTCTCTTGGCTGGAGGCCGTGGTGGACGCGGCATACGTAATGTAAACCGTATGCTTGGATGCTTTTAACTCAGCCCATTTAGGAGGAGGTGGGTCGCCATCCGTTGGGGCAGGAAGGATTTCTGCAATGGACCATTTGATTTCAAACAATTTTCCGCTGCCTTGTTCAACAAACGCAGCCACACTTTTTCCGGTGGCGTTGGTCAATATTTGGGGTGGAAGAAGCAGCCAGTCGTAAACTTTGCCAGGATGCCATGCGCACTCTACTTCCGTGAATTTACCGTTGTTGGTGCTGGTGGCTTTGACCTTGGCTTTCTTACTATGGAGTTCCTCTTTAGTAGGATCACTGGGGTCTTTAGGATCTGTGTCCGGTGGTGTTTGGTCAGTTTCGGTGCAGGGGGCATTGGGGTTCTTGGGATCGCTAGGATTAAGCCTAGGCAGTGTGCCTGGGCGGCGGATCTGGAGGGCTACCTCCATGTTGGTATCCCGCACGAAGGCCACTGGCCGATTCCGGTCACCACGGCGTTTTTCTGGGAAGCCCTCTACGTTAGCGGCTCCAGATTCATGGAAATCAACCCACTGGGGCGCGCGATAGGTGATTACATTACCCTGGGCATCTCCATCACTGCGCAGTAGTTGATAGCCACTGCCACTAAAGCTCACCGCAAAAATGGCGCGCTTAGTGGCTTTTTTCCAGTGCCAGTTGGAGTTTCTGGAATGTCCTGGTCATCAGCTGCGGGGATGTGGTCAGGATGGTCAACACAGGGACTGGCCTCGGGGATGGGTTGTGCAGGCGGTTTGTCAGCAGGTGGTTTGGGGGAAGGGGGATCGTCATCATCCACAAGCGGAAGCGGTGGCGGATTGGGGTTAGGATTCGGGCCTGCCGCAGGTGGTAAAATGGGTGGTGGAGGGCTGCCTGGCGGGGGCTGTGCCGGAGGTGGAGTAGGAGTGGGCGGTGGAGTAGGGTTGGCCTTGGTGGGTTGCCAGTTGAATCCAACTTGAATGAAGTCCCACAAGTCGTGACGGTAGGCCGCCGTGCGGGCACTGAGGAAAGTGCGGGCATAGTTAGGGCCGCTATTCGCTCCCAAGTAGGTGTCCATTTTATAAACGGGACTCTGGTATAGAGAACTCGCCCAACGTCCAATGTCCAATGGGAGGAAGGGCTGGATCTCAGCCACCTTCGTGTTAAACAGGCTGAGCAATGGGGAGGGAGTGCCCACGGTCCACTTGTTTAGCCAAAGTTCGGACCGTTGCCAGAGCTTCTGGCGAAAGGGGATGGACGCAGAAAGATTATGCACTAAGGCTATGAGCCCACCGGAGGCCGCCATATTCCGGAAGGGGGCGCACATATTAGGGTATTGAGCAGGACCACCCGTTTTCATGCAGAACTCCGCATCCCAGGGAGTGAAGAAAAATTTACCCCCAGCGGTGCGGTTGCGCATGGCTTGCCAATTATGGTAGGGCCAATCTTGATTGGCTAGGTAGAGGTTCGGGAGGAGGTAATCAATGAGGTTATCCAGGTCCACTAGATCGTTGATGGTGGCCCATTGGGTGCTGGTATTGGTGGTGCGCGCGGGGTTGGCCACGGCATCATTTTGGAGCTGCTGGGCAGTCTGGAGCAGGAGTTGCCAAGCGGTGTATTCACCAGCCGTGACCTCCGTGGGGGAGATGATGTCGTAGTCTTCTTTTTCTCCGCCATAATAATCCACGGCAAATTCTTCATCGTGTGGTTCTACCGCTTCATAGAGGCCCCAGTAGAGGCCATTGAGGTAAAGGTGGACCCAACGGTGGTGTGGAACCGGGTAGCCTGAGCCCGCGAAGGTAGAGGGATAGCCGACATTCGATTGGCGGTAGAGTTCGTTGACCAAAGAATCGCATACATAGGTGGCCCGGTTCCGCATGGCTAGCTGCTCGTGGGTGCCGGAGTCTTGAGTGGGGCAGCGGCGGCCCGCGCCTGCTGGAGCCCTTGGCGCTGCTGCACAAAATGAGCAATCTGGGCCGGCTGACCTCCGGGAGGAGCACCTGCCGCTGGGTCACTCCCAGGAGGACCGAAAGGAACTGCGGCGGGTCCGATTGGGAGTGCAAATGGGGCACCAAATTTATGCTGATAGGCGGTAAGCTCGGTGGCGTGGAGGTGGCGGAATTCTTCTTGTGCGGCGACAATCACCTGTGGAGAAGATCCAGTTAAAGCGGCGGTTTGGGTTTTCCAAAGCGCTGCCAAGTTCCGCAGCAATGGTGGGGTGAGTTCCACCGCTGGCGTTGCTGCTGGTTCCACTGGCGCGGCTTCCGATGGTGGCGGGCCATCCGCGAAAGTAGCCTCCATGGGAGGATTGAACTTGGGCGGTTCCTGATGCGCAGCAGTGGGAGCGGGAGCGGGGGCGGGAGTGGCAGGTAGCAGGGCGCTTTGAACAGCAGGAAATGGAGGCGTATTTGGACTAACAGGAGTCACTTTGCGCTCTGTCCGCAAAAATATCGCCCGCCCGCAGAGGGCAAAAAGAGACAGAGTAATTAGCGCACGCTTCATAAAAATGATGGTCCTGACCAAGATTTTGTCGTGAATAATTTAAATCTGATAGCGTAGCAAGATTTATTTCCCCTTAGTTTTAGCCGCTCCATGAAAGAGCGGCGGTTTTAAGCGGCAAGCTCAGCGGTGGGCGCGTTTCCCACAGAACCGCCAGGCTAGGCCTAGCAGGCTGAGGCCGCCCAGTCCGCCACCGAGCGCCAGGAGCTTGCGCGGGGACCAGATAATGCGCGGCGGATAGTCATTGGCCACCTGGCTGCCGGGGGAAATGATGCGGCGGATCAACTCTGCGTGGGGCGCGATGCGGCTGGCCCCGGCCCACATGGGCGCGGGATGATCGTCCAAGGGAGCGGCGGAGCGATACGGTTCGCCTAACACCCCGCGCCATAAATGATGCCCATCATGAATGGCCGCCCAAAAGGGATCTTTACCATCCGCCGTCCGGGAATACTGCGTGTCCTTGCCGCCCATGGATGGGTCCACATCGAATTGGATACCCGCCAAGCGCCAGTGCCCCGCCGCATCTTTGAGAAACAAGCCACCCCCGCTATCACCTGCGGCTAGGGTGCCCTCGTCCGGCCCCAAGCCTTGATCCCAGGACCACACCAGCAACGAGCCTAACTCCGGCCCAGCATCGAAAAATTCCACAATTTCATTCGTCCCCCAACTCAGTTTCCCATCGGAGTCTCCCCAGCTCCAGCCGGGCTTGAAGCCATCTGCCAGCAAGATTTCCTGCCCGCGCGCGGCCCCCCGGCCCATGAGCAGGGCCTCGTGTTTCAACTCCGTGCCGCCAGTTTCGTCCCAGAGTTCCACCCAGTTAGGTAAGGTGCCGTCCACGCGCATCAGCGCCAGATCCGTGTGGGGAATTTCTGCCGCCTGCACCACTTGATAACATTTCCCACCTTGATCGTAAAAGCGGCCCACGCTGCCGCCTAAATGCATGGCGGTGATGAACCAATGCGCAGAGACGGCCACGCCCGTGGCTCCTTGCCAACTGCCCTGCGCAGCCCACAAGGCCGCTGCGGTGGGATCGGCAGGTGGCGTTAGGTTCCGGCCATCCTCACGGAAAACAATGATCGCCTGGGCGGATTGTCCGGTTAGGAAAAGGAGGATCGCCAGCAGTCGGTTCATGAGTGGAAGATAAATTGAGCCCGCGCGCGCAGGGCACGGTAAAGTTCCTTGGCACCTTCCATCCATTGGCCCAGGCGCAGGCGGCGGAGCCCTTCCCGCGTGCAGCGCTGGGAAAGATGCTGGTGATAGAGTCGCGCGCCTAACTGCGCTAGCGCTGCGAACTCGGAGCCTGCGGGCACGATCTGCGCGAAGCGTTGCCGGGCGAGGTGATACCCACGCGCAATCAAACCGCTGTCTGCTGAAAGGTTCGTGGTATGACGTCGATAACGGAAAACCGGATGATCCAGAAACTGCATGGGCCCCACCATGGTGAGCCGGAACCACAAATCCCAATCTTCCCAAATGGCTAACTCTGGGGCGAACGCGCCCACCTTTTCCAGGCTGCTCCGCCGCATCAATACGCAGCCCACGCTGGTGATGCGATCCGCGAGGGCGAAGACGCCAAAGGTCGTTGGTTCGGCCTGGGACCAGCGTTCCAGCCGTCCGTCCCGCACGCCCCAGCGTTCCCGATGATACGTTTCTAACTCGCCCGCTTGGAAAAAATTTCCCTCGGCATCAATGTAACGGGCCAAACCATAAGCCGCCACCGCCTCAGGATGCGCAGCCAACTCCGCGCTCAGCACGGCCAGCGTATCCGTTTCCCAAAGATCATCGGCATCCAAGAAAATCACCTGCGCGCTCTGCGCAGTCGTGGCTTGCCAACCCTGATTCCTGGCCGCGCAGAGGCCACCATTCGGCTGATCCAGCACGCGGATGCGCGCATCCTTAGCTGCTAGTGCAGTGGCCACCGCCAGCGTCGCATCGGAGGAGCCATCATTCACGATCACCAATTCCCACGCGGCTAGCGTTTGCGCTAACACGCTGGCCACCGTCTCCGGCAACCAACGCGCGGCGTTATAGGACGGGATGACGATGCTGATGAGCGGCGGGTTCGGCATTAGCTTAGCCTATGATAGGTTGAGGCTGAAGCTGCGTTAGCCGCCGCCGCATGAGGGCGGCCATCTGGCTCACATGCGGCTCATCAAAGATCTCTAAATGCTTCCCCGTCACGTGTTCGATCGCCAACTGCGGCACCAGCGGCGTCCAATCATAGTCTTGGCTGAGGTCAAATTTATCACTGCTTTCATCCCTCCGGAAGAGCAGCACCGGGGCCGCCAGGGGTTTAGCTTCGTAGCGTTCTAATGCTTGTACATTGGACTCGCGGATCTGCACATGGCGCAGCGGCTCGGCCTCCGCCTTGGTGCCTTGCTTCATCAAACGACGCGCCGCAGCAATCTCCGATTCCGTGCGCAGACGTTGGATTAAGCCGGAGCTAAAGCGCCCGCCTAACTGCAGCAGTTTCCCCGCCACATTGCCAGATTGGCTTTGCCGCCAGTTCACGGCAATGCGTTCGCCTAGCGAATATTCGCGCGCAGGAGTATTGGGATTTTCGGTATCGAAGAGGATCAGCATGGCCACCTCTTCACCAGCGGCTACGAGTTGCTGCGCCATTTCATAAGCCACGATGCCACCATAGCTGTAACCGCCTAGCAGATAGGGGCCGTGGCGTTGCACCGGGCGGAGCAGCGCCAAATAATCTGCAGCCACATCTGCAATGCGGCGGTCCTCGATGGGTAAAGATTCATCCACCAGAGCCGGAGCCTCGATGGTGTAGAAGGGCCGCTCAGCGCGCAGACCGGGCAGTAATCCCTTATAGAATAAGGCCCCGCCGTCTCCGCCATGAATGCCGAAGAAGGGCGTGCCCTCGCCACCAGCTTGGATGCAGGCCAGTGGGGAGATCTTTCCCCGCGTGGCATTGGCACTATTTTCAATCAAGCCCGCCAGTGCTTCTAACGTGGAGGCGCGGAAGAGCGTGCTGAGCGGCAAGGCCACGCGGAAGTCACTGCGGATGCGCGTGAAGAGCCGCAGCCCATGCAGCGAGGTGCCGCCGATCTCAAAGAAATGATCCTCCAGTCCCACCTCACTCACCCCCAAAATTTCCTGCCAGATCTGAGCCAGTTGTTGCTGCGTGGTGGTGATCGGCGGTGTGATCGCCCGGGCCGTCGTGCGCTTGATGGTGCTCACCGTGGGCTTTGGCAAAGCGGCTCGATCCAGTTTGCCATTTTCTGTCAGGGGAAATTCATCTAACCAGACGAACGCAGTGGGTATCATGTAGTCTGGCAACTTGGCTTTGAGGTGTTGGCGCAACGCTTCGGTGGTCGGCGGCGTCTGCTTGACGATGACGTAAGCGATGAGCACCTTTTCCCCCTGCGCATCATTGTCCGCTAGGACCACGGCATCCCGCACCGCAGGTTGCGTGAGCAGCACGGATTCGATTTCGCCTAACTCAATGCGGAACCCGCGCACTTTCACCTGCTGATCTGCGCGCCCCAGATACTCCAGTTCACCACCCGGACGGAAACGCGCCAAGTCGCCTGTGCGGTAGAGTCGCGCACCTGGCCGTCCAGATAAATGATCAGGGAGGAAACGTTCCGCCGTCAGTTCAGGACGTTGATGATAGCCCAGGGCGAGGCCCTCACCACCGACATACATTTCTCCCGTGACGCCAAAGGGCACCGGCTCTCCATGCGTGTCTAGCACATAAACTTGTTGGTCAGGAATGGGCACGCCGATCATGCTGCCGCCCGTCGTGTCTGCCGCTGTGAGCGGGCGATAGGTGACATGCACGGTCGTTTCCGTGATGCCATACATGTTGACTAACTGCGGCTGGGCATCGCCATGGCGGGAGAACCAAGGCTGGAGGGAGGCCATTTCCAGCGCCTCGCCACCAAAGATCACATAGCGCAGGTAGAGCGGCGGCGGCGGCTCCAGCGTGGCTTCGGCAGCCATCAGTTGTTTAAAGGCACTGGGCGTTTGATTCAGCACCGTGACTTTTTCCTTGGCTAGCAAGGCATAAAATTCATCAGGCGCGCGCGACGTTTCATGCGGCACCACCACCAAGCGCCCGCCATACGCCAAGGCCCCCCAGATCTCCCAGACGCTGAAATCAAACGCCGCACTATGGAATAACGTCCACACGTCCCGCGCATGGAATTGATACCAAGCCTCCGTGCGTTGCAGCAGACGTGTCACGTTCTGATGGGAAATTTTGCATCCCTTCGGCTGGCCGGTCGAGCCGCTCGTGTAGATGACATAAGCCGTGTCCCCAGGCTGCACGGAGGTCTCTGGGGCCGTGGTCGGCAAGTCGATCAGGGCGTCGTCGAGGAATAAATTTCGTCCCGCGTGACTCGGCAGCCTAGCGGCTAGGCTTTGTTGTGAAACGAGCACGGGAGCAGCCGCATCCGCGAGGAGAAATGCCAGCCGTTCTGCTGGGTAACTCAGGTCCATGGGCACATACGCCGCACCTGCTTTCAAGATGCCCAGCACCGCCACCACCAAGGGATTCGCGCGTTCCAAACACAGGCCCACCAGCATCCCCGGCTGCACGCCTGCATTGACTAAGGCGTGGGCCAGTTGATTCGCCTGGGCATTCACCTCTCCGTAGGTCAACGACTGCGGGCCACACGTTATGGCAATGGCTTGCGGCTGCGCTTTGACTTGCTCCTCGAACCAATGATGCAGACACCGCTCTGGTCGGCTGGCAGGCACGGAAGCCTGCTGGATCAAGGCTGCGCGTTGAGCGGGCGCGTGGATCGGCAAGCGCGCCAGTGGCGTTTCCGGCTGCATGCAGAGCGCGGTCAGCAGTTGCTCGTAGTGCCCTAGCCAACGCTCGATCGTCTCTGTGCCGAAGCGCTGAGACCTAGCCGCACAGGCAAGGCGGAGTTCCGTGTGGCTCTGATAAGCGTAGAGCGTGAGCGGGAAACTGGCCCGCAGCTTGGGGTTGAGCTGCGTAGTAAACGTCAAGCCCGCCGCCTCCGTAGGCTCCGTAGATAAGGCTTCCAGACTGAACGCGGTGGGCACAAATGCTTGGCGCTCGACGCCCGTGAGCCCTTTCAGCTCCGCTAAAATTTCTCCTAACGTGCAGTCTTGATGGTCCAGTGCCGCCAGCACTTGTTGCCGCACTTGCTGGAGGAAATCACGCGCCGGCATCTGCGGATCAAGTTGTGCGCGCAGCGGGAGGAACTGCACGCAATGGCCCACGAGGTCCGTTTGTCCCGTGGCGGCTTGGCCTGCAAACGGCACGCCGACGAGGAAGTCTGTTTGATTCGACAACCGATGCAGCAACACCTCCCAGACCCCTAGCAAGATCTGGAAGACGGAGAGCCGTTGCTCTTTGGCCAGTTGCTGCACCTTCCCTAGCAGACCGCTCGGCAGCACGTGGGTGATGGAAAAGGTATCGTAGCTGGTGTCTGCCCGCTGGCAATCCACGGGCAGCGCGAGCGGTGGCGGCGGGTTGGCGAGGCTTTCTAGCCAATAGGCTTTGGCAATTTCACTTTGGCCGTCCGCGCGCTGGAGGCAGGCTTCAGCAGCATAGCTTTGGAATTGGGGGGCTGGCTGTGAAAATCCTTTCCCAGCGAGGGCTAACGTGTAGGCCTGCGGCAGCTCTGCCAAGAGCACGCCGAACGACCAACCATCGCAAATAATGTGGTGCGCGGTCAGCAGCAATTGATGGCGGGTGGGGCTCAAGATGGCTAGTGCGGTGCGCAACATGGGACCATGACTCAACGCAAACGGCGTGATGAAATGCTGCCGACAAATCTCCTGCCAACGCAACTCCTGCTCCGCCGGGGCGTGCTCTGACAAGTCGAGCACGGGCATGGATAGCCGCACACTAGCCGCTATGTTCATGCCATTACCCTGCTCGCAAAACGAGGCGCGCAAGGCGGAGTGGCGCTCCAAAAGCAAGCCCAAGGCCTGATGCAGCGTATCAGGCAAGAGCGGGCCATTAATCTCCACGCACACAGATTCATGGCAGGCGGTGGAGGCTTGTTCACTCAATGAGGATGCCAGAAACAATTCCTGCTGAGCCGCCGTCAGCGGTGCATAGCCAGACACGGGCAAGACCGCCACGGCCACTGGCGGAGCTTCCGCAGGCGCGCTAGGCAAGAAGCCGCCAGCTTGCAGCGCCAGGACGGTTTCCTGAAAGGCCACCACCACTTGCGCTAGCTGGGCATCAGTATGAGCCGTGCAGAGGAAGCTGCTGCGCCCGCCCCACGCATGGATGCCGCGCAGCCGCAGATGGTGGAAAAACAGCTCCGTGGATTTCAACTGCGGGGCAAAGTTGACGTAGAAGTAGCTGCTGAAATGCGTCAGCCGGATCGGCACGCCCGCCGCCACGCAGAAGGCATTGATCTCATCTACTAGTTTTGTAGTGCGCTCATTCATCCACGTCTGGAGCTGCGGTCCTTCGGCTTTCAAGTGCAGCAGCACGGCCTTGGCAGCGGCTAGGCTGAGCGGATGGCGCACGAAGGTGCCAGCAAAAAATGTCACCCCCACCTCCGGCCCAGAATCATCGCCATACTGCCACGTGCCGCCGTCTAACGCGTCCATGAAATGACGTTTCCCTGCGATCACGCCGATGGGGAAGCCGCCGCCGACGACCTTACCATAAGTCGCCAGATCCGCTTCAATGCCGAAGTGCCCGGCGGCACCACGCGGATGCGCGCGGAAGCCATTGACCACTTCATCCAGCACTAACGCGATGCCGTGCGCAGTGGTGATGGCGCGGAGTTCCTGGAGAAATGCGGCAGGTTGTAAGTCCGGGCGGCGGCTCTGCACCGTTTCTACTAACACTGCCGCGATTTCCTGGCCATGCCTGCGAATGATCTCCAGCGACTCCGGGTTATCATAGTCCAGCACTAAAATATTCTCGCCCATGACCTCTGGGATTCCTGGGGCGACGGGAATGGTGCGCAGTTGCTCGCCATCCAAGATCGGGCGCACCAGCACCTCATCCGCAATGCCATGATAGGCCCCGGCAAACATCACGATCTGATCCCGCCCCGTGACAGTGCGGCTGGTGCGGATGGCGGCCATGATGGCCTCGCTGCCCGTGTTGCAGAAGCTCACGCGGTCATGGCCCGTGAATTCTAGAAACAGCTCTGCCACCTCGCCCACGAGCGGATTCGTAGGGCCGATCTCGATGCCCCTAGCCAGTTGTTCCTGCACGGCGGCTAAGACAAACGGCGGACGATGGCCGAGGAAGCCGACGCCAAAGCCTTGGGTGATGTCGATATATTCGTTGCCATCCACGTCCCAAATCAAGGCATCCTGCGAGCGATCCACGATCAGCGGATAGACCGCTTCTTTCCATAAATGATTGAACCCCGCCACCGCACGCGGATCTGCAAAGTGCGCCCGATGCTTGGCGGTAAAAGCTTTGGAGCCCGGCGTCTTGGTGATGTAAGCGGCTAGGAGGGCGTCTAAATGAACGCGTTGTTGCTCAGTTAGGGATCCGTCTTTGGCCGTCTGGAGTGGCCGGAAGGGACCAAAGGCGAGCTTGCTATCAGACTTCACTTGCTGCGCCTTGGCGGTCACGGAGAAGCGCTGAGTGCTCGGCGTTAGCAGGTCTTTACGCAGGGATCCAATGGCTTGTTCGATCAGCGCGAGGCGTTCTCCAACGGGCGATTCATGGGCCCTGGAGGGCACCACGACGGGGGCTTCTTCGGGGGGTAAATGTTCGTCCAGGTAAGCGGCTAGCGTTTGCAGCGAGCCTAGCTCTTCCGCCATTTGCCGGAAGGTGATGCGCACGCCAAAGAGCTTTTTTAAGAAGATGCTGGCCTGCGTTAGGAATAACGAATCGAAGCCGAGATCAAAGAACGATGCGGTGGCTGGAGCAGTGCTGAGATCAATCCCACTAGCCTGATGTAACTGCGTGCGCAACTCCGCCACGAGGCGCTCCGTGCGGCCAGTGGCCTTGGTTTCCACGGCCTCGCGGGGTGTTTCGGTGGCGACATTTACGAGCCCGGTGCCCCAGAGCAACGAGCTTTCTCCGACGCGCGTCGTGCCTTCCGGCACGGACCGATCTGCGCAATAACGCTTCCTTTGGAACGGATAGCTCGGCAACGTCACCCGCGTGCGCACGGTGTTGGCATGGACTAGCGACCAGTCGATGGGCACGCCGCCGAGCCAGAGACGGCCTAACGCTAAGCGCCACGCAGCGGCTTCGCCCGCACCTGCGATCTTGGCGGCAGGCAGCGTGCTGAGCATGGCGGTGGCCGTCTGCGCTGCCGGATGTTGCTTGGCTAACGTGGCTAGCGCAGTGCCAGGGCCTACTTCCAGCAGGGCGACTGGGCCTTGCCCTAGCAGCGTGCCGACGCCATCCGCAAAGCGCACCGTGGAGCGGATATGCTTTAGATAATAGTCTGGCGAGGTGGCCTCCGCAGCGGTGATGAGCTGGCCCGTGACATTGGAAACATAAGGGATCTGCG
>JAYVOP010000308.1:0-15396 GCA_043757865.1 Verrucomicrobiales bacterium
GGCTCTGTGAGAGTAGGACGTTGCCAGAATCTATGACCCGCTTTGATCGCAAGATCAAAGCGGGTCTTTTTGTGTCCACCCGCGAACGCCACCCGCGAACGTCCACCCGCGAACGCCACCCGCGAACGTCCACCCGCGAACGTCCACCCGCGAACGTCCACCCGTGAACGTCCACCCGTGAACAACTCCAGCCACCCCAGGTTTTACCGGAGAACCTGTCCGGCAAATAATTTGATTCACCATAATGCGTCTCTTGGGTGAGGCGTTTGGCGGGGAAGCCGATCATGGCGAGATAGACAAAAGCTTCGTGGTGGGTGGGTTTGTGTTCGTGATCCCCCACCAGACGGCGGGATTTCATGAGCCAGGCGAAGGTGCGTTCCACGACCCAACGGCGGGTTAGGAGTTCAAAGCCCTTGGCCTAGTCGCTGCGTTTGATGATTTCCAGGGCAAGGCTGCGATGCCTGAAAAGGGTTCCCATCTCCCGCACTCAGGACTCCAGTTTACCTTGGTCGCCGCCGTCGGCAGAAATCAGACTCACCTTCAAAAATAAGTGGCAAAACAGGCAGAACACCACTTTGGCTTCGTCCCGGTCTTGCACGCTAGCCGGGACGACGGGGCCGCCGAGCAGCAGCCCCTGGGGATCGGTCAGGAGGTGGCGCTTGCGGCCTTTGATTTTCTTTCCTGCATCGTAGCCGCTGCTGCCGGTCCCGACGGTGTCAGCGCACTTGACGCTTTGACTGTCGATGATGGTGGCACTGGGCTCGGCGGTTTTTTTTTAACTTCAGGCGCAGGGCTTCATTGATGCGAGGCCACAGGCCATCAGCGGACCATCGCGTGAAGGCATCGTGGACGGTGGAGCGAGGCGGAAACTCCACCGGCAGCATCCGCTACTGGCAGCCCGTTTTGAGCCGGTAGCGCATCGCGTTATAACACTCCTACACGCTGGCGGCACGGGCAATCCTTTCCGCTTTGCGAGCCGCGTCTTGCGGGAAAAATAGCGGCTCCAGCAAAGCCCATTCCTTGTCGCTGACCGCTTTCGGGTAACTTTTTCTCATCCCTCCCCTTCGCACATGATGACTTTTATGCAAAATTGCCGGACAGGTTCCTAGCTCACGGGAAAATTTTCCCTTGGGCGGAAGCAATGCAGGGTTGCTCAATGGATAATTATGGATAGCATGATGGGCTTTAAAAAACCTTTCATCGTCCCGATCGCTTGTCCCACGTTGCCCCTGAAGAATCCCCCCTGCTCCATCCCCGCCCGGAACTCCTGGACCGGGATATGGCCATCCAGTTACTAAGGACAATCATCGTGGAACCCCAGCCGGAAGCGGCCCATGCGCTAGCCGTGCTGGTGGGCAGCCGTGGGCATAACGTGACGACCGTGTCCGGCCCGACGGAGGCGCTGCCGTTGCTGCGCGCACAGCCCATTGATCTGGTGCTGGTGAGGTTGAATCATCTCACGGCTCAGGCGGTGGCAGAGTTGCTAGCAGAGTTAGCCACGACCCAACCATCAGTGTCGGCCTTTGTGCTAGCCCTGACGGATGGTGATGAACCCGTGAGTCGTGTGGAAGCCTGGATGAAACGCGGCATCCATGATTTCATGGCCTTCCATCCGCTGCTGCCGACGAACTTGGTGCGGAATCGCCTAGCCATCGCAGAGCACATGTTACTGCGCCAGCGCACGCTGGAGCGCCGCACCACGAACGAGTCTGCCCAAGGCCAACGCTATGAGGAGATTTTCCTCACGGTGCCCGAGGCCACCTTGATCGTGACCGCCCGGGATGGCTTCATTTTAGAGGCTAATCCCGCGGCGGAGCAGATTCTGGGCGTGAGTAAGGCGGATCTGGAAAATCACTATTTATCCTTAGTCCTCCCGGATCTGTTCGATCACGAGGATTTCGATCCCCAGGTGCTCGGCCTGCACGATGCCATCCACATGGAGGAGGTCCCCTACACCACGCCCAGCGGCACGGAGCGGTGGTTAGGCATTTATCTGAGCAAGATCATCTGGCCACAGAGTCAGGCGTTCTTGCTGCAACTCCGCGATGTCACTGCCGCCAAGGCCCGCCAGGAGGGCCGCGTCTTAGCCGCCCGCCAAGCCGCTGCTGGCCACGTGATGCTAGGCGTAGCGCGAGAGTTGAGCGATTCCCTAACCACGATGCGGGGAAATCTAGAATTGCTAGCGCGGCTTCCCTCTACGCGTGCCGAAAGCCGGGAACTGATCGCCAGCGCTACCGTGGGCTGTGAGCACGTGGAGGAGCTAGGCCGCCGCATGACCGGGCTGGGCCGCAGACAGCAGGGGTTGGATGTGCGGCGGCAACCGCTGGCATTGACTGCGCTGCTAGAGAAGTCCATCCCCTTCGCCCTGCTCGGGGGTAATTGTCGCCCCGCCATCGAAGTAGCCGCAGATCTCTGGCCCGTGGAAGCAGATGAGGCGGCCCTCACGGAAACGCTGATCAATCTGGTTGACAACGCCGCCCAGGCCATGCCCCAAGGCGGGCAGATCGTCGTGAGGGCACAGAACCACCGGGTCGGCCGCACGCAGATACCGGATGAGACGGGCGTGCTCATTACCCTGCGAGATCAAGGCGCGGGCATTTCCGCAGAGAGCTTGCCGCGCATCTTCGATCCCTTTTATTCGACCACCGGACGGGAAGGCATGGGCTTAGCACATGCGGCAGCCACCGTCCTGGCGCATGGCGGGCGGCTCACCATCGCCACCACTTCCAGCAGCGGCACGCAGGTCGATCTGTGGTTGCCCGTAAATTTTAAAAACCTGCTGGTGCCCACCGCCGCCGCCCCCGCCGCCGTGGCCCCGCCGGACGCGGAACCCACCGCCCCACCAGCGCGCCCACGCGTGCTGTTCATGGATGACGAGGCGCAGATCCGCGTGTTAGTGCATAAGGTGCTCACCGCCCATGGCTTCGATGTTTATTGCACCAAGGACGGCCAAGAGGCCATCGATGTCTTCCGCAAGGCCAAGGAATTCCAGGCTCCGTTCGATGTCCTGCTCTTCGATCTGGACGTGCGGGGCGGCATGGGCGGCCAAGAAGCCGTGGCCCGCCTCCATGCGGAAAACCCCAACCTCAAGGCGCTCCTGACCACTGGCTACATCGACGATGCTCTGCTGGAATCACACCAGGAACATGGCTTCCTGGGCGTCATCCCCAAACCCTTCCAGCTTGAGCGTCTCGTGGGTGCCATCGCCAAACTAGCAGGCGTGCGCCCCTAGCTGCGGCCGCTCCTCAATACATCCGCAGCCGCAGGAAAGAGCGGCTCCCCACCTCCGGCACCGCCACTTTGCCGCCGACCAGCCCCGCATCCGTTACCACATGGGACCAATTTTCTAAATCCAGAGAAGCCTCCACGCGATATGTGAGGTCTGCACACTCCCGCAGGAAATAGAACGCCCATCCCGCGACAGCGTGCAGCAGCATCGTCTCCGGCACCACGAAGGCAGGCCGCGTGCCTAACGCATAGAGTCGGCCAGCGGTAATGGCATAAACGGTGCCGTCCGGCCCGTGCCCAGATCCAGATCCGTGTAGCTGCCATTCACCAGATCCCAGCGGTAAAACATGACCGTCCTCGTTATTGCGATGATCGCCCTTCCTAGCACCTCCACCGCCGCTGTATTGATGCGCCATTCATCATTATACGGACTCGGGCTTGTTAGGGGCGTGATTTCCCTCATGCCCGTTTGACTTGTTAGCAGATCTAGTTGCGCGACATTGAATTCCAGAAATGGCGATCTTATTGCTTTCGTTGTTATAGCGGTAGCTATTGTGTTTAGAGAATAAAAAATACGTGGATTCCGCTGCCCGAAGCATAATGGGGCACACAACTGGTGGGCACGATGGCCACGGTGCGATCCCACCCAAAGGGGCCGGGTAATTCCCTCGTCTGGAGGTCTTCCGAGAAATGCAGCAACTTCCCCCGTGATCCGGTCCAGAGGCGTTGCCATAATACACATTCCCATCCGGCCCCACGGTAGGTGAAGCCGTGGAGATGCCGAAGACCCCCGGCACCGGATCAGATGTATGCAGTAGAGCCAACGTGGCGCTGGAAAGTTGCACCGGGGTGCCATCGTCATAGCCACCACCATGGTTCAAGGCGACATATAGGGTCGAGCCCATCCACACTCAGTGCTGGCGCTGCATTCAACGAGGGTTGCGGATAACCAGGAGCTAATGCACTAGCGGCTATAGATGAGCCCGCCCCCGCTGCCGAGATCCGCGCCACGCCACCGCCTTCGCGCAACCCTCTCGTGGTGGCCGGCACCTAATAGCCAAAATACAGCAGTATCACTGCATCCACCGTGATCGGGGTATTGATCTTTACATTCGCATATAGGCCGCCTGATCCGCATAATATACAACCAAGCTAAGACTGTTATCAAAGAAGGCCCACTTCCCCGTGGCTCCCACCGCCACATCCGGCGTGCTCCGCCAATCCAGTTTACCCCCTAGCGGCGGAAATATAAACGCGCGCATTTCCTAACAGCGGAGAGAAACTCGGATGCCCACTGAAACTCGGGGCCACATAATCCGTAGCCTGGACCAGAGCAGTGCCCCATCCCACCCTGCCTTCCTTCCACCACGAAGCCCACGCCCTCGCTCGCCCATGGTCACGACTAAGAACCTGTCCGGCAATTTTGTATAAAAGCCATCATGTGCGAAGGGGAGGGATGAGAAAAAGTTACCTGACCGATGTGAGCGACAAGGAATGGGCTTTGCTGGAGCCGCTATTTTCCCCGCAAGACGCGGAGACGCATTATGGTGAATCAAATTATTTGCCGGACAGGCTCTAAGATTCGTCTGGCCAAGCGCGAGGCGGGATCAGAGTTGACGGGAGCAGTAATCCTCTGCTTAACATGCCCACTTCATCATGGACCCATTTTCTCTAACTCACACGAAGATGGCCGCAGCGGGCTTAAGCGCGGCGGCTATCAAAGCCTTTGAACATAGCTTCCGCGCGCTGGAGCGGCAGGAAACGGGCATGATCTCGGAAAGCAGCATTGATTTCGTGCAGACGCTGCCTCATGCGGATGCGCTGCCAGCCGTGGGGGCGGCGGAGTATCGGGAGTTGCTAGAGAAAACCGTGGTCATTAAACTCAATGGTGGCCTGGGCACTGGCATGGGCTTAGCGCAGGCCAAGTCGCTACTGCCAGTGCGCGCGGGGCTGAGTTTCCTGGATCTCATCGCCCAGCAGATCCTGCATCTCCGCCAGCAGACGGGCGGCACGGCTCCGCGTTTCCTCTTGATGAATTCCTTCAGCACCAGTGCGGATACGTTGGCGGCCTTGCAGGCGCATCCGGCGTTAGGAGCGGTGGCGGAATTAGAGTTCCTCCAAGGCATGGTGCCCAAGCTGGAGGTGTCCACCCTAGCACCTGTGGAATGGCCTGCACAGCCTAGCCAGGAATGGTGTCCACCGGGGCATGGAGACATTTATCCTAGCCTGTTAGGCAGTGGACGGCTGGAAACATTGTTGGCTGCGGGGGTGCGTTATGCGTTCGTTTCTAACTCGGATAATCTAGGTGCGGATCTGGATGCGCGACTGCTAGGCTGGTTTGCGCAGAGCGGCACGCCGTTCGCCATGGAGGTCACGCGCCGCACCGCTGCCGACCGCAAGGGCGGGCACCTAGCGCGGCGGCAGCAGGATGCGCGCTTGATCCTGCGGGAGTCTGCACAATGCGCGGCGGCGGATCAGCCCGCGTTTGAAGACATCCAGCGCCATCGTTTCTTTAATACGAACAACCTCTGGATTCGCCTAGATCATCTGCACGCCGCCCTGGCCGAGCATGGCGGCATGTTGCCCCTGCCCATGATCCGTAATACGAAAACCGTGGATCCACGGGATGCCCGCAGCCCCGCCGTTTACCAACTAGAAACCGCCATGGGAGCCGCCCTGGAGTGCTTTGCCGGAGCCGCGGCCATCGAGGTTCCCCGCACGCGCTTTGCTCCGGTAAAGACCACCAGTGACCTCCTCGTAATCCGCTCAAATGCCTGCGTGCTCACGGAAGATTTCCGCATCGAACTAGCCCCCTCCCGCCACGGCCAGCCGCCCTTGCTAGAGTTAGACTCCCAGTATTATAAAATGGTGGACGGCCTGGAAACCTTGATTTCACAGGGCGTCCCGGACCTCCTCCACTGCCAGCGCCTCACCGTCCACGGCCAGATGACCTTCGCCCCTGGCGTCATCATTGAGGGGGATGTCTCCCTCACTGCCACCCAACCCGGTGCGATCGTTCCCCCGGGCCACTACCACGGCGGCCACCACCGCATTTCTCCTGCTTAATTCCTAAGTTTCCCGATGCCCTGGCTCTTCAAATCTGAACCTGACGTCTTCTCATTCACCGATCTCAAAGCCCGCCCGCGCGAGCCCTGGTCGGGCGTGCGGAACTACCAAGCCCGCAACTACATGCGCGATGAAATGGAGGTGGGCGACCTCGCCTTTTTCTATCACAGCAGTTGCCCAGAGCCGGGCATCGCAGGCATCATGAAAGTAGTTAGCCAGCCCTATCCCGATCCCACGCAGTTCGAGCCCGGGGGCCAGTATGAAGACCCCCAAGCCACCGCCGAGCAACCCCGCTGGCAACTCGTGGACGTAGCCTGGGAGGCTGATCTTAAGCACTTCGTCAGCCTGGAAACCCTGCGCCAACATCCCGGCCTAGTCGATATGAAACTCCTCCAAAAAGGCAGCCGCCTCAGCATCACCCCCGTGACGGAAAAGGAGTTCAAAATCATCCGCAAGCTCGGCGGGCTGAAGTAGGCGCACCCATCTTTGGATGCTTCGTCAGACCTCAAGCAACTCCTGCGCGAAGAATCTCACAATGTCGTCGGCTCATCGGTGCGGAATTCCTCGCGCTCTAGCCGTTGAGCCCCTGGACCATAGAGAGCATTGAGGGCGGTGGCATCACAGAGCTGCCCGGCCTACAGGAAGCGGTAGGCGGTCCAGCGGGTGCAAAATCCCTCTGTGCTCTCCGCATCCTCAATGATACTCCTGCAATGGCTTCACCGTCAGCTTATTCTGCTGGAGGCTCTTGATGGCGTCCGCGCTGGCTCTGGCTCCACGCAGGGTAGTGATGATGGGGACGCGGCCACTGACGGCTCCGCTGCGGATGCGGACTTCATCTTTGCCGGGTTGGCGCTCGTCTGGGGTGTTGAGGATCAGGGCGATCTCTCCGTTCTTGATCATGTCTAGCACGTTGGGGCGGCGGCCTTCTTGGAGCTTGTGGAGCTGATGGCAGGGGACTCCGGCGGCGGTGAGCACTTTGTGAGTGCCGTTGGTGGCGTAGAGTTTGAAGCCGAGGTCAAAGTAGTCTTTCGCTAGTTCCGCAATGCGATCTTTATGCCGATCCCGGACGCTGATGAACATATTTCCTGCTAGCGGCAAGGCATTGCCCGCTGCGATCTGGCTCTTGGCGTAGGCCATGGCGTGGTCTGCGTCGATGCCCATGACTTCGCCTGTGCTGCGCATTTCTGGCCCTAGCGTGATGTCGATGCCGGGGAATTTGGCGAAGGGGAAGACGGCTTCTTTGACGTTGTAATGCGTGGGGATGATCTCCTTGGTGAAGCCCAGGGTCTTGAGGGAAACGATTTCCATGTCCGTCAGGCCCGCGCGTTTCAGGCCGTCGCTGGCCATGATCTTGGCGGCAAATTTCGCCATGGGACGACCGATGGATTTGCTGACGAAGGGCACGGTGCGGCTGGCCCGGGGGTTCACTTCGATGACGTAGAGCACCTCGTCTTTCACAGCAAACTGGATGTTCATCAGGCCGATGACGTTGAGCGCTTTGGCTAGCTCCTTGGCGGCTCGCATGATTTCCGTTTTCACGGGCTCGCTGAGGCCGAATGCGGGAATCACGCAGGCGCTGTCGCCACTATGCACGCCCGCTTGCTCAATGTGTTCCATGATCGCTCCCACGACGGTTGTTTCGCCATCGGAAATCACATCCACGTCCACTTCCGCCGCGTCCTCCAGGAAGCGATCCACTAACACAGGCCGCTCTGGCGAGGCCTGCACGGCATGGCGCATGTAGTGGCGGAGTTCGTCGTCGCTATAAACGATCATCATGGCCCGTCCGCCTAGCACGAAACTAGGCCGCACGAGCACGGGGTATTTGATGCGATCCGCAATGGCCACGGCCTCGTCTTCATTGACGGCGGTGCCGCTGGGGGCTTGGTTCAGCTTGAGATCATCCAGCAATTTGGCGAAGAATTTCCGGTCTTCCGCCAGCTCGATATTTTTGGGCGAAGTGCCGATGACATTGCATCCAGCCTCTTCCAAGCGGGCGGCTAAATTCAACGGTGTCTGGCCGCCCAGCTGCACGATGATGCCCCACGCTTGCTCATTTTCATAAATGTTCATCACGTCCTCGAACGTGAGCGGCTCGAAATAGAGACGGTCGCTGGTATCGTAATCGGTGGAAACCGTCTCGGGATTGGAGTTGACCATGATGGTCTCAAATCCCATCTCCTTCAGGGCAAATGCCGCGTGCACACAACAGTAGTCGAACTCAATCCCCTGGCCGATCCGGTTCGGTCCGCCACCCAGGATCATGATCTTACGCTTCGTGCTAGGACGGGTCTCGTTTTCCAAGCCGTAAGTGCTGTAGTAGTAAGGTGTGAGGGCTTCAAACTCCGCTGCGCAGGTGTCCACGAGGCGGTAGGTGGGCAGCACACCGTATTTCTTTCGCCCTATGCGAATGTGGTCTTCGGGGATGCCAAAAAGATAGCCGAGTTGCTTGTCCGAGAAACCAGCGCGTTTCCATTTCAACATGGCTGTTCGGAGCACTGTAGCCTTACGTTCCGCGGTCCTTTCAGCTTCAGGAATCGCGTTGATCAGCACCTCACCTGATTGCAGCGGAATCTGTTTCTCCATCAACACGATCTCCTCAATATTCCGCAAGAACCACCGATCAATCTTCGTCAGCTCGAAAATCTCCTCCACGCTATACCCATTTCTCAAGGCCACGCCTAGCCAGAAAATGCGTTCAGCGTTGGGCATGGATAACATGCGGTCGATTTGCTCTTTGCTAGGATTCACGGGATCTTTTCCATCTGCACCCAAGCCCGCTCGGCCTGTTTCCAGGCTGCGGAGGGCTTTTTGCAGCGCTTCCTTAAACGTCCGGCCTATGGCCATGGCCTCGCCCACGGACTTCATTTGAGTCGTCAACGTAGGGTCGGCGGTGGGGAATTTTTCAAACGTGAAGCGGGGGATCTTCACCACACAGTAGTCGATGGTCGGCTCGAAGCTGGCGGGGGTCTCACGGGTGATGTCATTCTTCAGTTCATCCAGCGTGTAACCCACGGCCAGCTTGGCCGCGATCTTCGCAATGGGAAATCCCGTGGCCTTGGATGCCAGCGCGGAACTCCGACTCACGCGAGGGTTCATTTCAATGACGATCATCCGGCCCGTATCTGGGTCCATGGCGAACTGGATATTCGATCCACCCGTCTCCACGCCGATCTCCCGAATGCAGGCAAACGAGTAATCCCGCATGATCTGATATTCCCGATCTGTCAGCGTCTGGATGGGAGCCACCGTGATGGAATCCCCCGTGTGGACGCCCATAGGATCCAGGTTTTCGATGGAACAAATGACGACGCAGTTGTCGTTCTGGTCGCGCATGACCTCCATTTCAAATTCCTTCCAGCCTAGCAACGACTCCTCAATGAGCACCTCGTCCACCGGACTCATATCGATGCCATAAGCCACGATGGTTTCAAACTCCTCCTTGTTATAAGCAATGCCGCCGCCCGTGCCGCCTAGCGTGTATGCCGGACGGATAATCAACGGATAACGCCCGATCTCATCCGCCACTTTCCGCGCGTCCTCCATGTTGTGCGCTACGCCCGAGTGCGGCAGATCCAGCCCAATTTTGAGCATGGCATTTTTAAATAACAGCCGATCCTCACCCTTCTCAATGGCATCCGCGCGAGCGCCAATCATGCGCACGCCATGCTTTTCCAGAATGCCCGTGCGGAAGAGCGTCATGCTGCAATTCAAAGCCGTCTGGCCGCCCAGCGTGGGCAGCAGCACGTCCGGCTTCTCGGCCATGATGATTTTCTCCACCACCTCCGGCGTGATCGGCTCAATGTAAGTCCGCGTGGCGAACTCTGGGTCCGTCATGATCGTAGCCGGATTGGAGTTCACGAGAATGACCTGGTAACCTTCTTCCAGCAAGGCTTTGCAGGCTTGAACGCCGGAATAATCGAACTCGCAACCCTGGCCGATAACGATCGGGCCAGAGCCAATGACGAGAATTTTAGTGATGGAGGTATCTTTGGGCATGGAAGAGGGGCAACGGGAGGGTTGATGAATGCGGAGGCTATGGCGCAGGCCAACGGGGATGGCAAGCAGGGCATCGGAGGATTTTTTTCACAGGCCGATTCCCCTCTGGTGGGAATGCGCTTACAGAGAAATAGCAGTTGGAGAGATGCGCGGTTTCCGCTAGGCTCCGTAGGAAATTCCGCCAACCCGCACCCCACCGAACCATGAAAGCTGCCCGCACCCATTTCCTCCATCTGCTTTTGGCTCTGACCTGGGCGGCGGCCAGTCCTGCGCTGCCTGCAGAGGGCGGCGGGCTGGCCCTGGTGAAGGCGCGCGCGGGTGAGGCGGAGCAATTTTGGAAGGCCATTCCCTTTACCTCAGCCAAGCCGTTTCCCGATGTCTTGAAGATCTTTCCCGCCGGAGCCAAGGACTCCCTGAGTGTGCCGAACGCGCAAGTGGGCGAGGTGCTGCCGCTGCCAGATTTGAAGTTAGGAAATTTCACCACCGCCGCTGAATTTGCCCTGGTGACGGCGGCCCGCATCAAGCTGGAGGCCCTGGCGAATCGCTGTAAGGCGGCGGCACCGACCTTGCAGACTTACCTCAAAGCGTTCACCCAGGCCGAAGAAAAGTTCGCGAGTGGCAGTGTGCTCCGCGCTGGTAAATGGAGCACTGTGGAGGAGTGGAAGCGGGAAATGACGCGCCCACCCCGCCTCACCATTCCCACCCTCACCATTGGCGAGAACACTTACGTCAATGTCACCCTCACAGATTTCCTCCCGCCCAATGTGTCGGTCCTGCATCAAGCCGGCGTCTGCATCATCAAGCTCACAGAACTGAGTGATGCGCAGATCGCGCAACTCAACGGCACCTCCAAAACCGTGAAGATCGACCGGGCGGCCAAGTGAGGGCCTGATCACATTTCCATTTAGAATCAGGTAAATTTCAAGGAGTCTGGGCCGCTGGCCCCTCCTCCTCGGGGGGCGTGTTTCAGGGCTTGAGGCGGTCAGCTTCTTTCCAGAATTTCTGGCCCACGTCTGTTTCCCGGTCGGCTAGGAGCCAGAGTTCCCGGGCTAGGGAAGCATTGCTCAGGAGGTCCGGGGCGGGGGCCTCCTTCCACTTGGCATAATGCACGGCGGCATTGGCTTGGGCGCGTTCTAGCAGACTCGCTTCTGCGGTGTAGCGGTAAAGTTCTAAGTCCGCTTCCACTAGCAAGTGGCTCCATTTAATCGGATCCCGGTAAGCTCCGGTGCTCGGGCTGATGAGGCCCGCCGCCGCCGTGCCGATCTCCTTGGCGGTGGTGAAATAAGCCGCATCTCCCGTGCAAGCATACCCGGTTAGGTAAGCCCGCAGCATCAGCCCGGTGTTATAGCTCAGTTGGCCATGCTGGACCTCGCCCGTGCTGACTTTGAGGTGGTCATCGTAGAGCCCATTGGCTGCGCGCAGTTTCTCGGTCGTCCATTTTACGATCTTTTGGCCTTCGGCTATCCACTTGGCGGCCTCCTTGGGCAGATACTTGGAAAGGCGGAAACAACCGACCGCCGCTGGCCCGTTCACACACGTGTTCTTGGCATCGTCCTTATGCAATTCATGCCACCAGATGCCGCCGCCCGCCTCCGCGTCCCAGCCGCTCATGACGAACTGCTGCGTCTGCTCCGCACGCTTGAGATAGCGGGCCTCGTTGGTGAGTTGATAGGCTTCCAGAAACGTCAGGACCATCCAGGCATTGTCATCGTAATATTTATCATGCCCGCCGCCGCTGGTGGGGCTAGGCTCATAGCCCGGCGGGTGCGCCTGCTGATCCCAGTAGCCGTTCAGGGCCTCGAAAAATTTATGCAGAATGGGCCGGTAATGCGGATCATGGCGGGTGGCGGCCACCAGGGCGGAAAAGATCACTCCGCCGCCCCAGAGATGGTCCGGCTGTGGGCTATTGCTAGCGGTGGCGTAGAGGCCGGTTTTCCGGTTATAGAAATGATCCTGCACATACGTCGTGACCTCAGCGGCCTGGGACAGATAAGGGCTTGGCGTCGTTTCCGCCCCTGCGATACAGAGGAGCAGGGGCAACGTGAGAAGGCGAGAAAGCAAGCGACAGCGATGGGACATGCGGCCATGGGTGGCGCACCGCCGCTGGATTGCAAGGGCTGTGGAGGAGTTTACCTCCCCCCTCTAGCGCAAACTGATTGACGCCTTGCGGGCGGCCCCGTAGCCTCGGCCACTCTTGGGCTTCGGCCTCATTTTTTAACTAACTCCTCCCATCATCCACATGAAACCTAACCGCTGCACGCAACTCATCCTTGCGGCCACTCTCACCACTTTGGCTGCTGCCGCCGCTCAAGACGCTAAGCCCGCCGCCCCGCCTGTGAGCATCAAACCAGCTGGTCAGCCAGGCCGTCCGCAGGGCATCCCTGGTGGGCCGGGTGCATTAGGTGGGCCGCAGATGGCCCCACCCACGGACCCTGCGGATGAGGCCAATTTTAAATCTCCCGAAGAGCGGCGGAACTATGCGCTCGGCGTCTATCTAGCCGGGCAGCTCAAACGGGCGGACGATGGCTCTGGCAAATTTGACCTAGCCGAAGTGGAAGCCGGCCTCAAGGCCGCCCTAGCAGGTGAGAAGACGAGCGATTACCTCAGCGGTGCGCAACTCGGCAATGTGCTGCGCAAGGATGAGTTCAAGGTGGACCTAGCGCAAATGATGGCTGCCGCTAAGGAAACCATGAATGGCGATAAGCCTCGCCTCAGCCAAGGCGGCATCCAAAGTGAGATGCAACGCCTGCAACAAGACTCCATGGCCAAGCGCCAAGAACGCATGAAGGCCGAAGGTGAGGCGAACCTCGTGGAAGCCACCGCCTTTATGGAAAAGAACGCCAAGGTGGACGGCGTGACGACCACGCCCAGCGGCTTGCAGTATAAGGAAATTAAGAAAGCCCAGGGGGAAAAGCCCAAGGCGGAGGAAATGGTCTCCGTCAATTTCATTGGCACGCTAGCTAATGGGAAAGAGTTCGAGCGCAGCCCCGAGGGCCAACCCCGCACGCTGCCGCAAACCATCACCAAAGGCTGGCAAGAAGCCATGGCCATGATGACTGTGGGCTCCAAATATCAGTTCTGGATGTCCCCCGCGCTGGCCTTTGGAGAGGCGGGCCGCCCACCGCAAGTGCGCCCGAACAACGTCGTCATTTACGAAGTGGAATTAGTCGGCACCCAAGCCGCTCCCGCTCCGCAAGGCGGCCCCGGCATGGCCACCCCGCCCGTAGCCGTGCCCGGTGCCGTGCCGCCCGCACCTAACCGTCAGCCGATCTCTGCCACCACGCCACCCGTGAGCATCGACATTCCCGCCAAGCCCGAAACCAAGGAAGCGCCCAAGGCCGAGAAGAAATAACTCCATTCCCATCAAAGAGGGGGGGCTTCCGGCCCCCCCTTCCTGCGTCCACCCTCCAGGTCCTACCATCACGTCACTAACCTCTGGCACGAATCCACCGCTGCGGCCCTCACCTCCGTGGAGGCGCTCGTGTATCGCTCGAATCTCCTAGGCGCAGACCTCCGCATTACCAACACGGGCGGGGGGAATACGTCTGCTAAATTTACCAGCTTGCCGCAGACCACGCGCCATGCCGTGCTGTCTCAGCTACTCCCCTGGCTGCGCGGACAGGTCAGCCAGCAGCAGCGGTGCATCGGCACCATTCAAGAGGATGAGGCCATCCTGCGCTTCGTGAATTCGCACGCGGCCCCACGTCTCGCGGAGCTAGGGACCAGTTGCCCGGATCATTTCTTGCGCACTAAGATCAAGCCGCTCTACCTTCCGCTGGAGGCTGCGCTAACGGATGATTCACCAGCGGGAATCGCGGACTTTGTGGCCCATTTAAAAGTGCAGATCACGGCTGGCCTAGCCACATACCGCCAAGACTATGCAGACTATTACGAGCGCTGCCGCCGCCCCGGATCGCCCGCCATGCGGGATGCCAATCCCACCGTCATCCTCCTGCCCACGCTGGGCATGGT
Organism: Verrucomicrobiales bacterium; assembly: GCA_043757865.1. Lineage (GTDB taxonomy): Bacteria > Verrucomicrobiota > Verrucomicrobiia > Verrucomicrobiales > V1-33 > JAGNEJ01. Next base: position 14,266 of record JAYVOP010000308.1, read on the forward strand.
GACGTGGGGGAAGGATAAAAGTGAGTCCCGCGTGACGGCGGAATTTTATAACGGAGCCGTGGAAGTGATGCGCGGGGCAGAGGCCATCGACCGCTACATGGCGCTGCCGCAGCAGGAGGCATTCGACATTGAATACTGGGCGCTGGAGGAGGCCAAGCTGCAACGGATGCCTGCGGAAAAGGAGCTAGCACGGCAAGTCGTCATTGTGATAGGCGCGGGCAGCGGGATCGGGAAAGAGACCGCGCAACGATTGGCGAAAGAAGGCGCGCAGGTCGTCTGCGTGGACCTCCAGGCGGCCAGTGCGGAGGCCACGGCGGCGGAGATCATTGCCAAATACGGCCCCGGCATCGGCGTGGCCGGCAGCGGCCTCAGTGGCTGCGGACCAGCGCTGGGATTCGTTTGTGATGTCACCCAACGCGCGTCCATCCGCACCATGTTAGACGCCGTGGCGCTGGCCTACGGTGGCTTTGATAGCATCGTGGTCACAGCGGGCATCTTTGTCCCTAGCGATCCCACGGGCCACATCCCGGATGAGCTGTGGGCACGCACCTTTGCCATCAATGTCACGGGCAGTTACCTCGTGGGAGATGAAGCCGCCAAGACCTGGCGGGAGCAAGGCCTGACGGGAAATTTAGTCCTCACCACCAGCGCCAATGCCGTCGTCCCCAAGCCCGGCAGCCTGGCCTACGATACCAGCAAGGCCGCCGCGAATCATCTCGTGCGCGAGCTAGCCGTGGAGCTAGCCCCGCTCGTGCGCGTGAACGGCGTGGCCCCCGCCACCGTCGTCTCAGGCAGCGCCATGTTTCCCAGGGACCGCGTCATCGGCAGCCTCGCCAAATATAAAATTCCCTATCACGACGACGAGCCCACGGAATCGCTAGTCACCAAGCTCGCAGAATTCTATGCCCAGCGCACGCTGACGAAATCTCCCATCACCCCAGCAGACCAAGCGGAGGCGTATTTCCTCTGGCTCAGTGGCCGCCTGCGCAAGACCACTGGCCAGATCCTAACCGTGGACGGCGGCCTGCACGAGGCCTTCCTGCGCTAGGCCGGGTTTTTAAAATGGAGCGCGGAGTGGCACTCCGCTGCATTTCGCTATGGGCGAAGGAAATTGCGGTTCGGCCATCGCTG
>JAYVOP010000309.1:0-4062 GCA_043757865.1 Verrucomicrobiales bacterium
GGTAGCTAATCGCTCCTGGCTCGCTGCACTCACGAACTTTACCCAGTCCGGGCGCAGCACGATGGAAGCCAGCAAGCGCGCGGCATCCCCATGAATGGCCGCAGGAGGTTCCGTGGTGGCCAGCGCGCGCTCGATCAGGTCCACGCTTTCTTTTAAAAGCTCTGGCTGACCGGATTGCGCTATCGGGCTGGAGAGTAATAAGCGGCTGAGGAAAACCTCCACCGCGGGCACGGCCTCCACGCCGTGCGCCTGGGCCAGAGCCTGCCGCAGCCGCTGCTCTGCTGCCTGCCCTTGGCCCCGCAGCGCCAACCAGCGGGCGCTCAGTTCCAGCGGATGCAACTCCAGTTTGCTAGGATCTGAGAGTGCCCACTCTTTTAAAGTGGGCGTATCTGCTAGCTCTGGATGACTCCAGTCGAAGGCCAGTCTGCACAGCCGTTCTTTGGTGGCCTCATCGGCGGCCCCATTGTTTACTAACTTCCGCAGCGCATACAGGGTCATGGGGTCTTGCCGTGGTTCGTTGAAATCGGCTAACGCGTGCAGTACCACCGGGTTATTCGGCGTGCGCGCCCCGGCCTTTTCTAACAGCGCGATGGCGGCTTGCTCGTTTCCCTGCTCCGCCTGCACGAGCGCTTGCGCGACATCTCGTTCAGAAAGCATATCCTTGAGCGCGCGGTAGTCGGTGCGGCCTCGGGTGAGGTAATAAATCACTAACACCAGGAGCACCATCCCCGTGATCCCCCACCACGTGCGCAAATGCGCCGTCCAATGCGGACGGACTGGCGGAGACCAGGATTCCGATTCAAAGGGAGCGGGAGGGGGAGCAGAAGGGGGAGGGGGCATAACAGAAAAATCGCCCAACGCGGAGCGGGCTGAAGGAGCCGCACTCATGGCGCAATTTCCCGCCTGCGCAAATCGGTTCTCCGCCTGGGCAGGGTGGTGGCGCGGGGGAACTGCCTACCGCACTTCCATCCACAGGGTGATGGCACCGTGCGGCGGGGGGAAATCAAGGGGGCGGGCGGTGCGGTTGTATTGCGCTGTCCGGCGTTTGGCTTTGGCGCAGCGGCGGGCGGTTTGCTCTAGCATGGCTACGTCTAGTTTCGTGCAGTTGGTAGAAAGGAGCAGGGAGCAGGTAGGGCCAGCCAACTCCAGAGCGGCGTTGATGAGGTCGTCCAAGTGTTGTTCCACTTGCCAGCGGTGGCCCTGGGGGCTGTGGGAAAAGGTGGGGGGATCAAGGATGATGGCATCGAAGCGTTCTTTGCGGTCGGCTAGTTTTGCGAGCCCACCGAATACGTCTGCTGCGAGGAAACGATGCGCTGCTGGATCTAACCCATTGAGCACGAAATTTTCCCGTCCACGGTCGAGCGATTTTTTGGATAGATCCAGGTTGACGGTTTCCGCGCCTTGAAGGGCGGCCACCACGCTGAAGCTACAGGTGTAGGCAAAGGTATTTAAGAGGCGTCGGGGCCGCATGGTGGCAAGGCGGGCTCGATTGGAGCGCTGATCAAGAAACAGGCCGTGGCTGTAGCCTGCGGCAAAGTCCAGGCAGTAGCGGACGTTGGCTTCCGTGACCACGGTCGTGAGTGGCAGCCCAGGGTCTCCCGTGTAGAGCACGGGCGCGCTGCGTTCCGTATTCTGACGGGGGAGGAAACGGTGGAAGAGGCGCGTCGGCTGCCAGTGCGTTAATGTGAGCCAACGCGTTAGGCCATCGGTCAGCGCTTCCAGGGCCGGGTTGTCTTGATAGGAAATGAGCACGTCTTCACCCAAACGCTCCACCCAGCCACCGTGGGTGGAGGCCAGCCGGTAAGCCGTGGTCCCGTTGGCGGTTAGGGCGGATTGTTGCTCTGGCTTAATCCAACTAAGCGCCTGCCGGGGTGGGGGTGGCGGAGCGGGCGGGGGGCGGAGGGGAGATTTCATGGATGGGGTGCGCGAATGGGGCGGCGGTTGGAGCAAAACGCAAGGTGATCCTGCTCCACCCTACTAAAGTTTGCTGATGGAAGAGGCGGTGGCTGGAAAATTCATTAAGGTTTACTGATGATCTGGAAAAATTGCATTCTTTCCAAACAAATATAATGCCACGCGGCTCGTTGCCACCTAGCCGACCACTACGCGGGCGTTCATTGTGCGGAATTCTGGGGGGCTATAAATATCGTGCTAGTGTGGCGACGTTGATCAATGCGCCAGGGTCCCTAACTGGAGGCACGGGGGATGCCACCTTGCCAGCGGCTCCTGCGAAGGTCTGTCGGCTTGAGGCTCTCACTGAACATTGAAAACCCCACATTTAAAAAGAACAAAAAGAGCCAGATCGGTCTCATTGGATCGGGCTGATTTAATCGCTTTTGGGCCTTAGCCGGGTTCACGCTCCAAGCGTTGATTAGGGAAGCATAGCCAGTTATTGAAAATAGAGCCCACACCAACCACGGATTGTGCGGGTTCACGACGGACGTCATGGAATTGTTCAGAAAGTCGTCCCAGAACAACCAGTCGGCATTGCTACCAGCCCTGCATTCCAAGTGTGTGTTGCTGAGTGCCACGTGGCCAAGCCTGTAGGAGTAACGAACGAGTCCTGCCTTGCCGCACGCCGATCCGGCATAGGCAAATGTACCTGCGGTATAGAAGTGAGCACCCTGCGCAGCGTCAGACGGGATCGTGTGATTGCCCCCGCCATAATACATGGTGTTGATGAGGCCAAGATTTCCGATGACTGGATCCGAACGGAAATAGATCGGGCTTAAAACATACTGGGCCATGGGGCGATGTCGTCGATGGCACCGATGTCCTGTCCCTTGTAAATTCCCAACGGATAGGAGTAAGTTCTGCCGAGCCAAGAGATGGTGTCCGGCGCGTAGAATGCTCCGCCACACATGCTATAATAACCGCGCCCAGAACTAATGAAGCTCCTGATCTTGGCTCCTGTGCGGCAAGGCCTGACTTGTAACCATAAGGGCGCTCCCGAAAACCCTCTCGGCTAATGGATAGTGGAGGATTCCCAAATTTTTATTTTCGCGCAGGCTTCCTGAGTGCAATGGGGAGTTGTTATTCTATTGTTTTTCTTCATTTATGCTAGTCGATGGGCACAGCTCACGCTGCCTAGATCAATTTCGGGCGTTAGAATTGTTCGAAACGCAGGAGGTGGTAAATCAAGTTAGTCAAGCCGATGCAGGCCACATTGCGCTCATAGCCGATGCACCGTTGATACACCGCGTGTATGATTCCGGTTATCTGGGCAAAGACGTGTTCCACGCGGGAGCGCACGGTGGCTTTTTGCTCCTCTTTTAATGGATTGCCACGGTGCCTTTTTCGTTGATCCTTGCGAGGACTTCCATTTCCTGGAGTTTTGCAACAATCTCCTCCCCTGTGTAAGTGCTGTTAGCGTGGAGCACTTTATCGCCCGAATCCACAAGTTTGAGCACTTCTTGACTATCATGAACGTGGGCTGGAGTGGCGGTGCTTTTGAGAATGAGTTTGGTCTCGGTATCCACCTTCACTTGGTTTTTGTAGCCTTAGTAATTTTTGAAATTCTTCTTCGTCCAACGAGCGTCCGTGTCCTTGTGTGCGCGCACTTGTTGGTTCTCTAGACGTCAGTAGTTTGCCTCAAAGATCGGTCCTCCCAGTCAAGCAATCTACTCACGAGATCGTGCCGATATGAAGGATCAAATAAAAACAAGACCGTCCAGCCTAGAGGTTGGGCTGGACGGTCTGCAAGTGTTCCCTGGTTTTAGAGTCTATCCGGTGAACAGCCATAATCACGAGAGTGCTGGAGTCTGGCGTTGATGGATCCAGTTTAGGAGCGTGGTTTTAGGCTTGGGGGTTGTGTGCTGTGGCGGCGCGGCGCGGGTGGTCAAGCGCCGGACCATCACGCCGATGAATGCGAGATAGACGAAGGCTTCGTGATGACGGGGGTTCTTCTCATGATCTCGTGTGAGGCGGCGTTGCTTCACCAGCCAGCCGAAGCTGCGCTCGATGACCCAGCGCCTCGGCAGCACGATGAAGCCTTTTTGATCCTCCAGCTTCTTGATGATGCCTAGGCCGAAGCTCGCGCCATGACCGAAGAGCTGCCCCATG
>JAYVOP010000310.1:0-4045 GCA_043757865.1 Verrucomicrobiales bacterium
CGTTGCACCTCGGGGAGGAGGTCTGGGAGATGAAGATGAAAGGTTTTGGGCATGGCTCACCACAACACGGATAGTCCCGTATTCAAGTGATTTTGGTATTAGGTGAGGCCAGTCATGCTTTTGTAGGCTGACCGTGGCGCTCGACCCGTCGCGCCAGCGTCGTGGAGTGCGCGCAGATCCAAGGCGTAAGCTGCGGGCGGATCTTTTTCCTTAAGTTAGTGCTGATGAGGCTAGCCGATCTGGGCGGCGGTAGGCTTTGAGGAAGGTGAGGAAGCTGGCTTCCTGCTTGCGGTCTGGCGGGGCATCCGCGTAGCGGACGGCGTAGTGATAGGACTCTAGCTGGGAGAACTCTAAGGGTTGGCAACCCGCCTGGGATAAGGCTTGGCGGAGTTCCGCAACGGTATCGCCCACGTGGGTCGGCAGGCCGACGGTGGTGGCGATTTCTCGCAGGGCGTGGACATAGGCGGGCTGTTGATCGCGGGCGGCGGCGGCTCGGCGGGCTTTTTCCTCGGGCGTCTGGTGGGAGGCATAACGCTTCCACCAAGCCAGCAGGGCTAATCCCAGGACGAGGCTGCCCACCGACCAACGGGTGGCGGGGCCAGAGATCATTTTCCAAAGATCATTGAGTGAGGCCAGGAAATCCAGCGGGGGCGCGGCTGGGCTATTTGCGAGGACCGGGGCGGCTGGGGGCGGAGTATTAATATCCTGAAAGGCGCTGAGATCTGGTGCGGTGGGGCCCGCGAGGCCGGGGCTGGACTCTGTGCTAGGCTGGGCGGGGGCGGGCGGGGTGAACTCGCAGATCACCCAACCTTGGCCTTCCAATTTCACCTCCACCCACGAGTGGGCGTGGCGTTGGCGAAAACTCACAAGGCCTGATTCCTCATGATATTCTCCGCCCAGATAACCGAATCCAATGCGCGTGGGAATGTTTACTTTTCGTAAGAGCAAGGCTGCGGAGGTGGCGAAAAGATCACAATAGCCAGCCCGTTCATCTAAGAGGAAATTTTCTAATGGGGAAAGATGGTGGAAATTCTCGACGGTGGTGCTGTAGGTATAGTTATCGTGGAAGAAGGTTTGCAATGCGGGGATACAGAACTCTGGGCTGGTATTGAGCTTAAAGATCTGATCTTTCAGCTGTTTGAGGATGTCTCCCAGCTTTCCCTCCGGCACCCGCAGGTAGCTCAGGCCAGCATTGGCGGATTGGAGATGGGTGCTGGGCAGGCGGTCCCAGATCTTAGGATCAGAGCGGGCTCCGTAGCGGATGGCCCCGGTCATTTCTAGCTGGAACCAATCATCCGGCAGGGTATAGACCTTGGGAGCATCCACTGCTAGCACGCTGGGCAGCGCTAGCATGGCGCGGCCATCCGCCTGCGGGATCAGCATCTGATAGTGGACGGAGGTGGCGGTATCCTCGGATAAAGTAGCGTGACCGTCTTTTTTCCCATCGTCAGCATCTTGAAACCAATACCCATCCGTGCTGAGCGGCTGCCAAGTAAAGTTCTCATAGATGCTAAGCCCGAATCCACGCACATACATGGGCCCTGCACTGATGACTACTTTTGCCTGCGCGGGGGAGGCAAACTGCACATAGGCACGCGGAGCTTCCGTCTGCTGGAGTTGGATGCGCTGGGGCAACCTCATGCGGCCCGTGCGGGCGGATTCATCGGCAGCTTGTTTCGGCGGACGCCCATCGGCACTGGCGGGGTGATCCTCCGTGGGCGGTGCTTCCTGGGGCCGATGCGGCGGCCCCAGGTTCCCCTCCAGCAGCGGCGGGTGCCACTTAGGCGAGAGCTTACAAAGGATGTCCGCAATGGGCGGCAACACGGCGGAGAAGCCGATCAACCCCAGCACCGCGAGCCCGATCACCAAGCCCACCCGCCGCCAATACGCCGTGGGTGTGAGCCGATCCGTGGTCTCGCCTAACTGTAAGCGCAGGATGCGGCTGGCTTCCCAGGCCACTAGACTAAGCAAGATTACCACCCCGGCTAGCAACTGCGCATGCCAGCGCAGCAGGTGCAGATCCTCCGCCTGTAGCAGCATCAGCGCTACGCCCCAGCCCGCATAGAAAGCCATGCTGAAGACGCTCACGCGCATGTCCTGAGTGCGCTTGGCCACATCGCTACCCACATTTTGTAGTTCCCAGACACATTGCGTAGCGGCTAGGAAATGCGGCAGGCAAAGCAGGGTTAGGAAAATGACATGGAGATGATTTCCAAACGTCATCAGCCCCAAGGTAATCATCAGCAGGGAACAGAGGATGCGACAAATTTCCGGCACCGCTCCGCCCCGTCCGCCCAGCGCGCCATAGAAGATGATGCCCGCGAGCGGCAGCGCCAGCAGCATGGGCGAGCCCGTGGCTTGCAGGGCCACGAGGCCTTCGATCAGCAAGAGCAGGAGATAAATGATAAAGCCTAACTTCATAGCATCATAGAGGTTAGCGTTTGAGGGTTAGTTGTGGTTGGCGCACCCGTAGTTCGGAGACGCTGAGGCACGTGACCAGACACGGCACCTCCGGCACGCTGCTTTCCCAATCTTTCACTGGCACATCACTGAGCAGGAAAACGCGCTGGGAACTATCCACTCCACCCAGCAACTGTTGCAGCCTGCTAAAATCCGTTTCCGGCGTGCGACGCGCCTCGGCTAGCAAACGCAGCCCGGACTGTAAATGAGCCGCCGTGCCGCCCACGGGCTGGAGTTTCCAATCATTGAAACTAGCGATGAGGTCCATGGGGATGCCGCGTTCATGCAAGCCCATGAGCAGCCCGCAGAGCATTTCCATGGCAGCTTCAAAGGCCTCCCCATGCGCTACCTTGGATTTCCCCACCAGGGAATGGAAGATAATGAGGAATCGACTGGGGAGCCGGCGGTCGAACTTCCGCACCATGATTTTTCCACTGCGGGCGGTGGCGGGCCAGTCGATCTGCTTCACCCGATCCCCCGGCTGAAACTCCCGCAGCCCGTGGAAATCTCCACTGTAGTCCAGTTGAATGCTCTCCGAATCATCCGCCTCTAACAGCGAGGTAAACTCTGGATCATCCAAGATGCGCGGGGCGATGGGCCGGGGCATGATAATCATCGTTAACTCTTCCCGGAACTCCCGCTGCGCCCGCCAGAGCCCCAGGGGGAAGGTGCTAGCATAAGATCCGCGCAGCCGATGCGTGATCCCCCGCCGCAGCAGGCGCGTTTTAAAAAGCCGCTGCACCCGCCCACCGGCCCGCACCCAGGCCGCGTGCAGCCCCTTTTCCGTAGGGCCGGAAATGCTGTCCTCATACTCCACCGCAAAGGCATCCCAGCGCGGGCGCGGATTGGCTAAATTAATTTCCAAGGTAAACGCCTGCCCGGCAAAGGCGGACTCTGGCACGTTGCGGGTGCTAGTGAGCGCTTGCAGATTCCGCCGGGTGAGCGGCCAAGAAATCCCGAGCAAGATCAACCCTAGCAAGCCCAGATGCACCGCATGTGGCTCAGGCAAAGTGAAGCCGACCGCTAACGCGAGCACTGAAAACGCCAAGAGGAACCCTCCCCGGCTCGTCAGCTTCTGCTGGGAACTGGGAGCGGCACTGCGGGAACGCTGGGAGGAGGTAATCGCGGGCATGAAATAAAGCGGCCACGCTAGCTGCGGGCCGCACATTTGACAACCTGCAACGTCATTTGTTGGCATCAAAGCACGCCCGGAACGCGGAGTGGCACGCTGCTGCATTGGTTGATCATCAACCGCGCTGAGCCGCAGGCCCAGGGTGCGGGGCGCGCCCGCCAATAGAGCTAAAAATGCACAATCTCACTCTGCGGATTGGCCCACGTTACGTATTCTATGTCCACAGGCAGCAGGGCGGAGCGCTTGGTTCGGCAGGAAGGTGAGCGTTCCTTCGAGGGCTAGCCGGGGATAGAGGGCGGCTAGTTGGAACCATTCGTCGAAGCCATAGTCCGGCCAGTTTACCCGGTGGATCGGCACCTGCCCACGCCCTGGGATGTCCGCCATGGTGGGTAGGCTTCCATGCGCTGTGTGCCAAAAGAAGGCCTCCAGCATTTCCCGGATGGGCACCCCGCC
>JAYVOP010000311.1:0-15275 GCA_043757865.1 Verrucomicrobiales bacterium
GGCTGGCTGGGGCCGCGCCTTGTGCGGGGTGGGGAGGGCGCGTTGCGGCAGTTATCCGTGCGTTCCGTGCTGCGGTTAGGCGGAGTGCCTAGTTGCCGCTATTGGCGGGATCTGGAGCAGCGGCCAGACGTGGCGGTGTGCTCCGTCAGCCGTGCGCCCTATCCGGGGCTAGCACGTTTCTCGACCCTGCGCAGTTGGGGAGAAATCTCCCTAACGCCGACCGCCCACGCCTTCACTGACCTCCGCCTCGATGACCTCTGGGCGCTCTTTCCCCTCAGCGAATGCAGCCTGCTGCACGCGCTGAGCCAACGCATCCCCCCAGGCTCCACGCTCTTCCTCGGCAATAGCCTAGCCATCCGCCAGTGGAACCTAGCCGCCATTCCATCCGCAGTGGAATCCCACTGCCACGTGATGCGAGGGGCTAATGGGATTGATGGAAATTTGTCCTTCTTCTACGGCACCGCCGCCGCGGCTGCGGAAGCCTGGGCCATCGTGGGAGATCTCACCGCGCTCTATGATTTAGCGGCTCCGTGGATTTTGCCACAGTTGCCAGCGGGGCGGCGGCGGATCGTGGTGATGAATAATGGGGGCGGGCACATCTTCCGTAGGCTGCCTGCTCTGCAAGGCCTGACGGCGGCAGAGCAAGCGCTGATCGAGAATCCCCATGACGTTAGGCTGGCACACTGGGCAGCTCTGTGGAAAATGGATTACCTGCTCGTGACCGCCCTCGCAGACTGGCCTGCGGAGCTGCCGCCGGGGGATGTGGTGATCGAGATCATTCCTGACTGCGCCCAGTCCCAGGCCCTCTGGCAAGCCTTCGCCCTGCGGGAACGGGAGACCTTTCCATGATCGTGGCGCTGCATGGCAACTTGGGGCAGCCCAGCGACTGGGAGGCCATCGAAACCCTCACTGGACTGCCTTTCGATAAACGGAATCTCTGGGCCCCGGGAGCGTTAAATTTTGCCGAGGAGGATGTGCTCATAGGCTACTCCCTCGGCGGACGCCTCGCCTTGCAGGCAGCGGTGGCAGAGCCGGAGAAATTTGCCGCCATCATCGTCATTTCCACTCACCCAGGCCTAGCCACAGAGACGGAACGCCAAGCGCGCCTAGCCATGGACCAGCACTGGGCCACCCGACTGCGCACGCTGCCGTGGGCAGAGTTCCTAACCCTCTGGGATGCCCAGGAAATTTTCCAGGGCCCTCTCCCACCCTCTGCTTCACGGCCCGCCTGTCCAGCCACGGGCTTTGCAGAATGGAGCCTGGGAAATCAAGCGGACCTACGCGCAGGCTTGCAGGCAGTGCGCGCACCCATCGTTTGGATCACCGGAGCCGACGACCCCAAATTTACCGCCCTAGCCGCTAGCGCAGGGGTCGGCCAACATCACGTCATTCCCCACGCGGGGCATCGCGTGCTAGCGGATCAACCCCGGGCCTTAGCCGCGCTGCTGCGGGAGTTGCTGATAGCGCTTCCAGACGGCCTCGGGGCTTGAATGCAGCGTTTCCACGACCGGGAAGAGAGAGGCGAATTCTGGAAAGAAGGTGTCTCCTTCGGCAGTGAAATTTAGCTCTGTCAAATACAGGCTGGTGCAGTGCGGCAGCAGCAGGCGATAGATCTCTGCCCCGCCGATGACATAGACATCGCCCGTGAGGCCTAACGTGCTAAGTTGGCTGAGGTCCGTGATGACTTCCGCGCCTACGAGGGGCGTGGACTGGCGGCTGAGCACGAGGTTCCGGCGGTTCGGCAAGGGTCGGCCTAACGAGTCCCAGGTCTTGCGGCCCATGAGGATGGGATGGCCGGAGGTGAGCTTTTTAAAGAACTGCAAGTCCGCTGGGAGATGCCAAGGCATGGACCCATCTTTACCGATGACGCGGTTCTGGGTCATGGCGGCTACGGCGTGAAATTGGACGTCGGGGATCATACGGCAATGGGCGCTTTGATGCCGGGATGGGGCTCGTAGCCGTCCACGCGCAGATGCTCTGCGCGGAAGTCGTCGATGCTGCGAATGCTCGGATCTAACCACAGCGTTGGCAGTGGGTGGAAGTCGCGCGCCAGTTGTTTCTCCACTTGCTCCAGGTGGTTCACATAGAGATGCAGATCGCCAAAGGTGTGGACGAATTCACCCGGTTGGAGATCGCACACTTGAGCCACCATGGCGAGGAGCAGCGCGTAGGAGGCGATGTTAAAGGGCACGCCGAGGAAGAGATCCGCGCTGCGTTGATAGAGTTGGCAATTCAGGGTGCCGCTACTGCTAACGTAGAATTGGAAAAACGCATGGCACGGGGCTAGGGCCATGCGCGGGAGGTCCGCCACATTCCACGCACTGACGATGAGGCGGCGGCTGGTGGGGTTCGTTTTGATCTGCTGGATGACCTCGGCTAGTTGGTCGTGGACCTCCCCATCAGCACCCGTCCATTTCCGCCACTGGTGACCATAGACGGGGCCTAATTCGCCCGTAGGGCTGGCCCATTCGTCCCAGATACTCACGTCGTTTTCTTGTAGGTAGCGCACGTTGGTATTGCCTTGGAGGAACCACAGCAGCTCGTGGATGATGGAGCGTAGATGCACGCGCTTGGTGGTTAGGAGTGGGAAACCCGCACGCAGATCAAAGCGCGTCTGCGCTCCGAAAACAGAGATGGTGCCGGTGCCGGTCCGGTCGTCCCGACGCTCACCATGGGCCAGCACATGGCGGAGGAGATCGTGATACTGCTGCATGTTATTTGGCGGCTTTGTGAGGTTTGGAGGACACGGCTTGGCTCGGTAAATGCGCGCTGTCAATATCATCCGCCGTGTGCGGCAGACCATCTGGCCCGTCGGAAATGATGTGGGTATCGTCCCCGGTTTTGTCAGGATCAAAATGCAGTTTATGATCCCACCCATCCATGGGGTAAGCGTAGTGAATGACCACGCTGCTGAGATCGAGAAATTTTTTGCTTTTGGGATTCGTGCCACTGAGGGCGAAGGCTCTGGAATCCTCCTGGGTGCGCCCTTCCAGCGCTTCGGGATAGTGGCCGAACTCCTCATGGTAGGCGGCCAGGGCATCCCGCCATTGGATGATGATCTGGGTGGTGCCAGTAGTCATCATCTGCGGAAGGATGCGCTGCGGCACCCGGGCAAAGACCCAGACCACCAGGGGGATAAACGCGCCCGCTAAGAGCCAAGATTTAGTCATAAGAAAAGCAGCTAGGAGTTAGAAAATTCGGCCTACGGGCATTACCCGCGCATCTTTCCAGATGTCGTCCGGGCTGATGGAGTGGTGATTAAAATGGAAGAACACGCCCGCCCGGCGGAAGGCCTCGTAGATAAGTTCCGAGCAGATATATTTCCGATCCCGATTCCGCCGCCCGATCTTGAAAAGAATGCGGATGGCGACGCGGAGGATCTCCAAGTTATCATACGGCTTGGTGAGTTCATCCATGCCAAAACTGATCGCCTTGTTATGCGTGGCTTCCTCCACCTCTGGCGTGAGCCGGGCCACGAACATGCGCCCACGGTATGGCCGATTCCGCCCATGATAATCTCGCAAATAATGCGAGAGCGGAGCCAAGCGCACGCCGATCAGCGTCTCGCTCTCCAAGATGAGAACGCGGTTCAGTTTGTCGTCTTTATAAATCATGCCGATGTGGCTCCAACAGGATTTAGTGAACCAACGAATGGCATTGCTAAAGAAATAGGTGCCCGAGCAAAAAACCATATCCCCGGTGCGCAGGAAACTGCGCATGGTATCGTAAGGAAGGATCTCAGTGGCGATGATCTGATCTATCGTAAGCGGGGCGGCCATGGTTAGGGAAAAGGAGCGGAACGGGTGAAGTGGGCCGTGCTTACACCGCTGCGCAGTGGGTTACAAAGACAATTTCACCGTGGGTGGCAGCGCACCTAGGATTACTCTAACGCAGTGGCCAGAGCGTGGGCGATCTGGGCTTCCACGGTGGCGAGTTGGGCACCTGACAGCTCTAGGCGTGGGCCGCGCACGGTGCGGGAGCCCCAGCCCACTTTTTCTTGGCAATGTTTGATCATTTGCACAAATTTCACATCCACATCCATGCGTAGCAGCGGCAGGAACCAAGCGTAGAGAGCGAAAGTGCGCGCCTCGTCGCCTGCTAGGACGGCATTGAACAAGTCCACACTCTCCTTCGGCCACGCGTTGACTTGCCCGGCCACCCAGCCCGTGGCCCCCATGCGGATGCCTTCCACGATGGCGTCATCCACGCCCACAGAGAGGCGGAGGCGGTCGCCTAGCAAGGCGCGGATGGCCATGATCCGCCGCACATCGGAACTGCTTTCTTTGACGGCATGGAGGTTCGTGTGCGCGGCGGCTAGGGCTTGAATCTGCGTGGGGGTAAAGTCCGTTTTATAGGCTAGGGGATTGTTGTAGAGCATACAACTGAGCTGCGTGGCGCGCATCACAGCGGACACGTGGGCCAGCATTTCCGCTTCGTCCCCTGGTGCATAGACGTAGGGCGGGAGGACCATGAAACCAGCGGCCCCGGCGGCCTCAGCGGCCTGGGTGAGGGCCACGGCCTCGGCGGTGGAGAGCGCGGCCACGCCAAGGATTACAGGCACGCGCGCGCCCACGGCGGAGACTAACGTGGTGACGATGGCCACCTTTTCCGCAAAGGATAACGTGGCCGCCTCTCCCAAGGAGCCCCCCGCTACGATGCCAGTGCAGCCTTGATCGATCATCCAGATCGCATGTTTGGCGAGGAAGGCGTGGTCGATCTCATGGTTGGGAAAAAAGGGCGTGGTGATGGCGGGCATCACGCCTTGCCAAGTGGGGGTAATCATAAATGCTAGGAGGGTGGGTAAAAGTGTGGGCAGCAGTAGGAACCCGTGCGGGAAGGTGCAATGCTAAATTTGGGGGAAATACGACTACGCCCTGCGGCATTTCTGCCACGCCCAGGGCAGCAGGAAGGCGGCGGTAAAGAGCGTGGCTAACACGCCGATCATGGCGCACTGGCCGAAGGTGATGAGCCCGCGATTCCCACTCATGGCTAACGCCCCGAAGCCGAGCCCCGTGGACAAGCCGCAGTAGGCCAGCGCGCGGCCAATGCTTTGCCCGCTGGCCTCTGCGGTGCCGTCCAGGCGTCGCAGGCTGTAGATCATGTGGATATTAAAATCCAACCCTAACCCTAAACTCAACGGCACGGCTCCGATGTTGACGAAGTTCCAATCAATCTCGCAGGCGCTCATCAGCGCGAGCAAGATGAGTCCGCTGAAGGTCAGCGAGGTCAGCACGAGGAGGATCTCTCGCACATTGCGAAAGACGAGTCCTAACAGCACGAGTAAAAGCACGCCCGTGGGCAGACAGACACGTTTTATTTCCAGGCTTAGGAGCGGTTTAATGCTGTCATTTAAATAGCGCCAACCGCCAGGATACAGGCCGGGGATGGCTTCCAGGCGGGCGACTAACGCGGCCTCCGCTGGTCTCACGCCGGGCGGAAAGCGCACGAAGCCGCTGGCATTGTGGCTGCCGGATTTCAGTTGAAGGATCTTCCCTAACGAGCCCTCCAGCAGCGCTGGCGCAGGCCAGAGCAGGGTCGGCGGGTTGGCTGTGGGAGGCGGCATGGCCGCCCAGGCGGAAAATATTTGTTTGGCGAGAATGAGGCCGTCGTCAGAGAAGCCGACGTCCGCAGCGGTTTGGAGCGCGGTGGCTTGGAGGGCGAGGAGAGCGGGGAGTTGGGAGAGGTTCTGGGCTTGGTTCGCCAAGTTAGGGGCGAGCGATTCTGGGAGGTAAAAGTTGCTGATTTCCCCAGCGGTCTGAGCGCGCGCTAGCTCAGCATGGGAGGTGGTGAGGGCGGTGGTGAGCGCGGCCTCCGTGGAGCCATGGACCAGCACGGGCAGCCATTCGCCAAGGAGTTCGGGTGGCTGCATTTTATCTTGGAGCCGCAGCATGTTGGCCATGGCCGCGCAGTGGGTGGGATGGAGGATGTTCGATTCCCGATACACGCCCGGCAGCCCGCGCACGCCTAACACGCCCACGCTGCCGATCAATAGCACCGCCGCACTGAGCGCAGGTAAATGCGCGCGCCAACCCGTGGCCGCCGCCCCGGTGGCTAGATCCCGCACCACCACGTGGCGCGGGCTAAATTTAATCGCCAATGGCAAAAAACCATACAGCATGACCGCCGCGCCGACCAAGATGCCGACCCCCGTGAGCACGCCTAACTGCGCGATGCCGGGCATGACACTGAAGGCCAGGCTGCCGAACACTAACGCAGAGGTGAGCGCAGACCAGAAGATGCCAGGGAAGACGCGGCGGTGCGTTTCCCAGAAGGTGGCCCGCGGATGTTGCAGCCAATCATGCAGGCCAATGACGCCAAAATCCTCGATCATGCCCATGAGGATGGCGGCAAAGCCCATACTCATCACATTCAACGAGCCATAGAGTAATCCGGCTAGGCCTAACGTGAGCAACATGGCACAGAGCAGGCTGAGCATGAGCAACAGCAGCGGCTTCAACGTGCGATGCAGCAGCCAGAATAGGAAACCGACAATGAACGTGATGCCGCCGATGGATTGATTCATATCACTCTCCATGCCCATGCTGATCTCTGCGCGGAAGGCGGGACTGCCGGTCACGCCGAACGTGGCAGTGCTCCACTCTGGATGCGCCGCCTGCCACGGGGCGAGGCCCTCGGTGCGCACGCGGTCGATCCAGGCGGCGGTTTCCCGATAGCTGCTAGGCAACGTCACGGGGTCCACGTAGAGGACGCGGAATTTCCCATCCGCACTGGAAAATTCACTGGTCGCCCCACCCCGCAGCAACGCCGGGTCCACGCCATCTTTGGCCGCTCCCATCAGCCCTAGCGGATCATACGCCCCTAGGCCGATGGTCTCGGCATCGAGTGCGGAAGCCAACTCAGCGAGATTTTTTTCTAAGACCGGACGCAATAGCTCGGGAGCTAACGACTCCCGCATGGCGGTAAATTTCTCCGGCGGAGCATTCACCCACGCATACGCTCCCAGCGCTCCGATCTGCTGCGGATCAGCCTCCCAGGAGGGTTTGGTGAGCACGCGACGGATCAATGACACCTGTGCAGTCAGCGCCTCGGCTAGAGAATCCGTGGCCGCCGCCGCCATGTCCGCGTTCGGCGCATCCACGGTGAGCACCAGTTGGTGGGCCTTCTCGTAGGTGTCTTTTAAAATGCGCGTCCCCTCCACGCCCCGCATCCCCTGGGGCAGCAAGTCCAGGATCTCCACGTTATAATTCAAACGGGAAACGCCAATGACGCCTAGGACCACGGTTAGCGCTAACAAGACAAGGTGAAACAAACGGAACATGGGCGGCCTATCATGGCCAGCGCGGAGGGAAGCAAATGAAGAATCCACGCGGGCTGGGAATCGCGCGGGAAACTCTCTCACTGGCAACTTGACGCGGGGGGGCTGCCGCTTATTCTCCGCCGCTAAATTTTAACCCTACCCTTAAATAATCTCATGTCTCGTTCCTATATTTTCTCCTCTGAATCCGTTGGTGAAGGTCATCCTGACAAAGTTGCCGATACCATTTCCGATGCCGTGCTGGATGCTTGCTTAGCGCAGGATAAGGCCAGCCGCGTGGCCTGCGAAACGTATGTGAAGAGCAATGTGGTGGTCATCGGCGGGGAGATCACCACGAAGGCTAAGCTGGACTACGAGGCCATCGTGCGGAAGTCCATTCGGGAGATCGGCTATGTGAATGACGATGATGTCTTCCATGCCGATAAGGTCTTCATTATGAATTTGATCACGAGCCAGTCAGCGGACATTTCCCAAGGCGTGGATGCCAAGAAAGCCAAGGGCAAGAAGACGGGCGAACAAGGCGCGGGCGATCAGGGCCTGATGTTTGGCTATGCCTGTGATGAAACGCCGGAATTGATGCCGGCCCCCATCATGTATGCCCACCGGCTAGGCCGGGAAATGACGGACATCCGCAAGGCGGGCAAGGCTGCTAAATGGCTGCGTCCCGATGCCAAGAGCCAAGTCTCCGTGGAATACGTGGACGGCAAGCCGACCCGCATCGTCAACGTGGTCATCTCCACGCAACATGCGGATGGCGTGGAGCACGCCGAGATCGAAAAATTCTGCATTGAGAAAATCATCAAGAAAGTGCTGCCGAAGAACATGCTCACGGACAAGACTGAATTCCTCATCAACCCCACGGGCCGTTTCGTCATCGGTGGGCCGCAAGGGGATACTGGCCTCACGGGGCGGAAGATCATCGTGGACACCTACGGCGGCATGGGACGGCATGGCGGTGGTGCGTTCTCTGGGAAAGATCCTAGCAAGGTGGATCGCAGCGCTGCTTATATGGGCCGTTGGGTGGCTAAGAACATCGTGGCCGCAGGCCTAGCCAAGCGTTGCGAGATCCAATTCGCCTACGCCATCGGCCATCCCCAGCCAGTCAGCATTCACGTAGATTGCTTTGGGACGAACACCGTTTCTGATGAAACCATCTACAAAGCCGTGACCAAGGTCTTCAGCTTCAAGCCAGCGGACATCGTGAGCCAGCTTAACCTCCTGCGCCCCATTTATAGCAAGAGTACGAACTACGGCCACTTCGGCAAAGCTGATACCGATCTGACCTGGGAGAAGACGGATAAAGTGGACGCGCTCCAGAAGGCCGCTAAGTCTTAACGGAGACGGACTTTCCAAAGCTTGTCTAGAGATTGCTTTGACTAGGGCCTTGATATGCCCGGGCGCAGGACAAAAAAGTGAAGCCAAAGGAGTGGCGCGCTTCCCAGCCGCCCTCTCTTCAACCCTGAGGCGGGTTTGGCGTGGTGAAGCGATGGCTCCTCCGATGGGAAACTTCCCCCAAATCGAGTGCTCACCTTCAGAGGCTTTAACCTGGAACCTCAGAGATCCCCTCTTGCTAATCTAGGGAACTGTCTTATAGCCCCGTTTTCCTAAGTCATCGTGATTCAAATACCCTTTTCCGAGTTAGGCCTTTCCGATCCTGTTTTGCAGGCGGTAACAGAGGCCGGTTATCTAATCCCCACCTCCATCCAAGCTCAGGCCATCCCTGTGGCCTTGGCTGGGCGGGACATCATCGGCTCATCCCAGACGGGCACGGGCAAGACGGCGGCCTTTGCGCTGCCGATCATTTCCAAGCTCGGCGGGCCGGGGAAATTACGCTGCCTCATCCTCGAACCCACGCGGGAATTAGCTGCCCAGGTGGAAGAACAATTTCTAAAATATGGCAAGCACGTGGGGATCCGCCCGGTACTGATTCACGGCGGCGTGGGCTACGGGCGGCAGCGGGAGCAGATCGAGGAAGGCGCGGATGTGTTGATTGCCACCCCCGGGCGGCTGCTGGACTTCCTGCAACAGAAGACGTTCCATTTACAGGATCTGGAAATTTTGGTGTTAGACGAAGTGGACCGCATGTTGGACATGGGCTTCATGCCGGACGTGCGGCGGATCGTGAGCCAATGTCCCTCGAATCGGCAGACGCTCTTTTTCTCCGCCACCATTCCACCAGCGATCGCCACGCTGGCGGCCTTTGCCCTGCGGGATCCCTTTGAAATTCAAGTCGCCCGCCTGGGCAGCGCAGCGGAGACGATCAGCCATGCGTTCTACCCCGTAGCGGCTAACCAGCGGGAAGATCTGCTGCTAGAACTGATGCGCCGGACGGAATTTAAAAGTGTGATGATCTTTACCCGCACCCGGATGCAGGCGGACCAATTAGCCGCTACGGTGCGCACTCAGGGGGAAAACTATCGCGTGGCCGTTATGCATTCCGACATCGCCCAGAAGGACCGCACCAAGGCGTTGACGGACTTCCGCAATGGCGAGGTGGACATCATGATCGCCACGGACATTGCCGCGCGCGGGCTGGACATTTCTGGCGTCACCCACGTCATCAACTATCAAGTCCCAGAGAACGCAGAAGACTACGTCCACCGCATTGGCCGCACAGGTCGGGCGAATAAAGACGGAGATGCCTTTACGCTGCTGAGCGCAGAGGAGTTGCCCTACGCAGAAGGCGTGGAACGCCTCATCGGCAAGAAAGTGGAGCGGCGGAAGCTGGATAACTTTCCCTACACTTACACGACGTTGATCGACGAAGATCCGCGCAGCCAAGCGCGCATGAGGCAGTTCCTCAGCAAGGGAAAGAGCCGGGGAGCGCATCGGAAATTTTAGCCGTTCGGCAATGCGCGTCCTTTGCGTGGATCCTGCCTTGCGGAATGCAGGCTATGCCGTGCTGGAGGCCGCGCATCCGCCCGGCCCCGGCCAGCGCCTGCCGCCCGGCGTGCGGCCCGTGCGGGTGTTAGCCTATGGAGTGATCCGCAATGGGCCTAAGCTGCCCCAGAGCGCGTGTCTGGTGGCCATCCATCAAGCGTTGCGGGCGGTTATCAAAGAATTTACCCCCACAGAATGTGCCATGGAATCCGTGATCTATGTGCAGAGTTATGCCACCGCCATCGTGCTCGGTGCGGCCCGTGGAGCCGCCATCCTAGCGGCAGCGGAAGCCGGGCTGACGATCTACGAATACCCGCCGAAGCGCGTGAAGCAAGCCGTGGTGGGCAAGGGCGCAGCGGATAAACAGCAGGTGGCGTTCATGGTGCGCTCGTTGCTCAGCCTCACGGAAACGCCGCCGCATGATGCCGCTGACGCCCTCGCCATCGGCCTCACCCACCTGCAAAGCTCTAGCCGCCCAGCGGGTCTGCCCGGCGCTGGACATGTGGTGTAGCAATTTCCACGAATCTCTGCCACCGCGTCATTTCCTGATTCGACAACCCGGAAATCCTCGTCTAGACAGGCCGATCGTCACACTCAACATGCTCACCAATTACCTCACCTAACCATGGCCGCCTCCGTCAATAAAGTCATCCTCATCGGCAATCTCACGCGGGATCCCGAACTGCGATTCACCCCCAAAGGACAAGGGCTGTGCGAGATCGGACTAGCGGTGAATCGCAAGTATAAATTAGACAGTGGCGAGACGCGGGAAGAGGTGACGTTTGTCGATGTTACCTTCTGGGGAAAACCTGCGGAGATCGTGTCCAAATGGATGAAAAAGGGCAACCCGATGTATATCGAAGGCCGTCTGCAACTGGACAGTTGGGAGGATAAAACCACGGGCCAAAAGCGCTCCAAGCTCCGCGTGGTAGCCGAAGAATTTCAATTCCTCGGGGGCGATAAACCCCGCGCTGATGCTGACGGCAGCTACGAAGAAGACCGCACCAACAGCCCTGCCCGCCCTGCACCTGCACGGCCCGCCGCAGCTCCCCAGGCCGCCCCGCATAACGATGAGGGCGGGCCCAGCAGCATCGACGAGGACGACATTCCGTTCTAAGCCGCCGCGCGTCATCGCCCACCAGCCATCATCTCCATGCGCGCCTTTGTGCTAGGAGCGGGACTCGGTAATCGACTTCGCCCGCTCACCGATCTTTTACCCAAACCCCTCGTCCCCGTCTGGCAGCGCCCGCTCATCACCTATGCCTTGGCGCACCTGCGGGCCATGGGCGTGCGGGAGTTCGTCATCAATACCCATCACCTGCCGGAGGCTTATGCCACAGCCTTTCCAGACGGCAAGGACCACGGCTGCCCACTCCATTTTCGGCATGAACCCATCTTGCTAGAAACGGGCGGCGGCCTGGCTAATGTGGCGGACCTGCTCCGAGACGAGCCTTGTGTAATCTACAACGGAGACATCCTCACAGACCTGCCCCTAGCCGAGGCTCGCGCCCACCACGAGGCCACCGGAAATCTTGTTACCCTGGTGCTGCGGAACTCTGGACAGGTGCAAAATGTGGCCTTCGATGCCGCCAGTGGCCGCGTGTTAGACCTCCGCAATACCCTGGCCACGAACCACCCCACTCAAGCGCAATTCACCGGGCTCTATTTCATCCAGCCGAACTTTTTCCGCTTCCTCATCCCTGGGAAAATCGAAAGCGTGGTGGCGGGCTTCCTCCGCGCCATCCAGGCCGGAGAACGGATCGGCGGCGTGATGCTGAATGCCGGCCACTGGTGGGATCTGGGCGATCCGCAAAGTTACCGGGAGGCGCACGCCGCCTACGCCCAGCACCATCCCGTGCAGCAGATCCACCCCACCGCCCAGGTAGATGCGAGTGCCGTAGTGGATGCCACCTCCTGCGTCAGTGCGGCGGCTAGCATCGGGGCCGGAGCCACGTTAGTGAACACCCTGCTCTGGCCCGGAGCTACCGTGGCCGCAGGCGCGCAGTTGCATGACTGCATCGTGCGTCCCGGCCAGTTGATCGAGGGCACTTTTCAGAGCGCGATCCTTTAGGGGCATAAGATTCATTTAGCCGCAGGCCGAGGCATCGTCCAGGCGGATAGCCAAAGCTCCTTCGTCTGGTGGAAATGTTGCCCAGTTAGCAGTGTCTCTAGCCCCGGTAAATGCCCCGCGCCAAAGAAGATGGCCAAGTGCTTTTTCCCGCCTTGCATGGACTCTCGGAGTTTCGCCTCCACGACTTTGTTACGCTCAGTTAAGAGGACCGTGCCTTGCGCGGCATCTGCCCCCTCGAAGTTCTCCACCATACTCTCCGCTTGGTCAAAGACCTTGGCCATGATGATCTTTAAAGCATCACTGCCGCCGGGCTTATTGAGCGATCCCAGGATCTGCCCCAGGTCCAGATTCAGGTCCTTGGCTTCCAGCCCTAATTTTCCGTCTTTCTCCATCTTCATCGCCCGCGTGAGCAGGCTCATCATATTTTCTCCCTTGTCCTGTTGCAGCTTGGCAAAGTCTGCCGGGCTGAGGTCCGCGTGGACGAAGTTGGCGGGCGTGTAGTCAATGTGATCCAGTTGAAAGCTCAGGTGCAGCAGATTCCCCACCATCTTTTGTATCGCCCGCAAGGGGTTAGCCGCAGCCTCGGCGGCAGCCTTCGGGCCAGTCGCAACGGGTTGGCCGTCCTTCTGCTTTTGGCTCATCGCCTGGAGCGCGGCGGGATCGCCCACCAGTTCGTAGAGCACGACATCGTAGGTGGCTAGTTGGGTATTCAGCTTTTGGTAGTAAGGCAAGTCGGCAATGTGGACCACGCCCACCAAATCCACGCTCACCCCTTCCTCGTTCGTATAACTACGCACCGCTGTCTCCAACCGCGCTACCGCAGGCTCCTCCACGTAGCGGATGAAATCACTAGCCACGACCACCACAGCCGGAGCGGCGGGCGGCTCCTGTGCTGCGAGGAGGCCAGTTAGGCTGGCGAGGGCAAGTAAGCTGCGGGTCATCATAGCCCGCAGTTAAGCACAGCCTCCTAGCCGCGCCAGATGAATTCCAGCAGGAATGCAGAGGACAAAAAATGGTGCCAGCAGCTAGGGGAGTTTGATGACCGCAGGAGATGAGACTGCGAACTTCGCCCAGCGCTGGCACCGTTTTGCTGAGCTGAACCAGTTGGAGTCGCGGACCACAGGTTCAGCACATGGAGCACCAAATGAACAACTCGCATCATGCACATCTGTGCCTAGGTTGTAAATCAGGTGCTGACTAGAGCACGGGTAGGGAATTCCCTGAGAAACCGCGCTGCCAGGATGCTCATTTCCCTAACGTGGGCGGCACCGCATCTAGATAGACTGGGTCCGTAAAGTCGTCGGACTCAGACTGTTGCAGCTCGCTGCCTAACTCTGGGTGGTCCGCAAAGGCTTCCACGGTTAGGTCGAACTCCTGTCCCTGCTTGCGCGGGATGCCCGGGACGCGCTTCCGATCCAGCACCGCCCAGTGCAGGACGTTGATCTTCTTAGCCTCCAGCTTGCCTTCCAGCACCGCGATCACCTCGTAAGTATGATCCACGAGCATCCGTTGGTAACTGGCGAGCTGGCTCTCATCCGGCTCCGTAGCCGCCACGCAGCGGGCCCGCAGCTTGATCTGCGGCAGGGGAGCCAGGGGCTTCAGGTCACGAAAATTTTCTTGCTGGCGGACCACTGCATCCTCGTAAGCTACGTCGGAGAGACCGATGTTTTGCAGCCGCGCGCTCCAACCTGTCGGCACGCCCGCAGGGCTGCCGAACTGCAATCGCGCGTCTCGCATAGCCGCTAGTGGCCCTGGTGTCATCGGCACTAGAGCCGAGGGCACGCCATTGGCAAACCACTGCAAACCTTCCGCATTCAGCCGTAGCACCAAGTGCTGCGGAGCGCCTGGCTGCCAGGCTAGCGGCGTGCTGGCGGTCGCGCTGCCCAGGCGGCATACGACATCGCTGGCGGTCCGCGTGATCTCTAGATAGGGCGTGTCATCTGCTTTCACTAACGCGATGAGGCGCACCGGAGCCGCAGCGGCGGCAGTCTCGCTGAGGAGGAACTCTAACGTCAATCCAGCCGCTGCGGGCAGAGCCGTGGCGAGCGCCTCGGTGGTGCCTTTCTCCGTTTCAAACCAGCCGCCATCCAAGATCATTTCTTGCCGCCGACCAAAGCGCCCAATCCCATGAGCAATCGACCGACACGTCATGTGCCGCCCTGGAAGTTGATTCAGCGCCTCCCCTGTGGCCCAACCGTAGAGCAGATGGTCCGTGGTAGCTGGCCAAGGCGGGGCTTCCTCACGCGGTGGCAAGGGCGCGCTCTGCGGGAAATTTTCTAACACGGCGGTCTCCGCACCTTGAATCCAGGCATCAGGATAGAAATCTCCATACAAGTTAGCGGTGATGCGCGCCCAGGCTTCCACCTTGTCCATTTTGGCAGAAAATTTCCCTAGATAAATGTCGGCATAACTGGCCCCTGGACGCGTCAGGGATTGCTTGGGATCCTTGCTGCGCGGAGGATACGGGCCACTCATGGTGAAGAAGCGCGGATGGTTACTCCAGCGGGGATGGTAGCCTTGCCAGCCATTCAGGCCAGGCGCGTCTAACAAACTGACCTCCCACAGTTTGCCGCTCACGGTGTCGTGCATTTTTAGCCGCTTGTGGGTGCCGGAAAAAATCCAGGCGAGGTAGCTATTATCTGGCGCAAACGACGTCCAGCACCCGCGCGCCATGCGATGCATGGAGCCTGTGGCGAGATCCGCCCAGCCGCCTTCTGGCCAGGGAAACTGGGCAGCAAAACGTTGGCCATCACGTGAGAATTGGAGGTTATCCGTGGTCAGATCCGTCTTATCCCAGATGGCTTCGTGGGTCTTCGGATCAGTGAGTGGAAAGCGAAAGAGCCGCTCGCCCAGTAGGCCTGCGCGGCTGCTGGGCAGGAGTTTTTCCAACGCATAGACCCAGCTCACCTTGGTGCTAGGATCCAGCCACACCGCCACCACGAAACCCGGCCCTAACACGCGGTCATTTTGCCCATCCCAATCCACCAGATGCATCTGCGGATGCAGCTCTGTGCCGGTGGCAGCGTTGGCGTTATAGAGCACCTGCGT
>JAYVOP010000312.1:0-48257 GCA_043757865.1 Verrucomicrobiales bacterium
TCAGAGGGCTGGGGTTCGGCTAGGTAAATGCCTTCCAACAGCACCAGTTGGGCGCGCTCATCTTCCCAGACGACGTAAGCGGTATTGCCAATGGCGGTGCCGAGCAGGCGCTCGGTCGCTTGGGCCACCAGAGAGCTATCCCAGGTCACCAGTTGCAGGGCTTCTTGGCCGAGGGCGGTCTTGCGGGAATACGTGATGCCCATGCCTTCCTTGGGGACGGCTTCTAAATGGAGCGGTGCTTCCAGGTTCCATTTCACATTGCAAACGCGGCTCGGCTGCTGCTCCACAGTGATGCCAGTGTGCTCTAAGACGCGGTTGGTAAACAGGTCCAGGGAAAGGTCGTCATCACTGCTCGTCATCCGATGCAGCGCCTGCTCGGAGTAGGTGGGGCGGCAACTCGCAATTTCCAAAAACTCATCCCGATGCTTGTCGATCTTCTTGAGCGCAGAATCAAAGCTGGCGGCAGATTTTTTGACCAGCGCCTTGAGTTCCTCGGCGGTTTTGGGATTGGTTTTGGCCCCGATTTTTTTGGCTAGGTCCAGGGCGGCTTTGCTGTGTTCCTCAATGACTACGGCCTGCGCTGGCGAGTAGCCCTGGAAAGCATGAACGCCCTCATGGAGCCAGCGGCCCACGAGTTCCTGCGGCGTATCGGCCACGTAGGGGATCATGATTTTCACAGGAGCGTTGGAGGTAAAGTCCAACAATGCGGAGCCCAGACGGGCCTCCAAGGCGTTATGCGGAGCGTCCCAGAGCACCAGGAAATCCAGCCCAGTGAAGGCCCGGCCACAGGTGTCTTCCAGGCCCACCACAATGGCGGCATAGTCATGCACGGGCAGGGCGTGGGGCTCGTGGTTTACGAGGACGATCTTTTCTGGCAATTTTTTCGTCAGCAGTTTAGCCACGGCCATGGCGCGGGCACGGTTCGCACAAACGACGAGGGCCTTAGGCGCGGGCGGAGCTGGCGG
Source organism: Verrucomicrobiales bacterium (assembly GCA_043757865.1). GTDB lineage: Bacteria > Verrucomicrobiota > Verrucomicrobiia > Verrucomicrobiales > V1-33 > JAGNEJ01. The sequence goes on from JAYVOP010000312.1 coordinate 966, forward strand.
GGTGGGGGGCTCGGCTGCGGCTTTGGTGGGAGTTGGAGTCACGGGGGCGGCAGGGTCCACGACCGCAGGTGTAGCTGGGGCGATGGCGGGCGCAATGATTCCTAGCAACCACGTGGCCGCTGAGGCATCCATCGCGCTGGCTTCCGCCTTGGTCTTGGCATGGGAGGGCTCGGTTTTGCCCACTTGTTTAAATTCTTCTCGCAGGCTGTCCCGCACGTCGGCTTTGGGTTCTAACTTGATCCAATCCACCTCATGCGCGGGGAATTTGGTGATGCTGCGCACCGTATTATGGAAGACGCGGCGGCCACATTCCTGGCCGTCTAAAAGGTGCTCGATCAACTGATCCCGAGCGGACTCCTTGTCCTCTTTCCAAGATTTAATGTAGTCCTTCAGCTTGGCATCCAAGGCCACCAGTGGCTTGAGCACGGCTTCCGTTTCCCGGTCAATGTCATTCGCCCGTGCCGCCACGATCACGCCCGTCTGCAGCAGTTCATTTTCCTTCCGGTGCTTCGTATATTTCCGGGAGGTGGGGAATTCCTCAGGGTCTAGCAAATGCATCCGCCCGTAGTGTGCTTCAGGGTCGGACTCCGGTCCCTGCGCGCTCAGCAGGAGGACGCTGGCGATGGCCCCGGCGGCCTCGGCTACGGCGTTGTAATGCGGGCTTGGGCTGGCTTCGGTAAAGGCGATTTGCTCCGCGCCATCCACGATGAGGACGTCGATCCCCCCCTTGACGGCCCAATGAGCGGGCTTGCTTTTAAAGAGTTCCAGCGGGCAGATGAACCAGCCAGTTTCCTCTGCACCAAAGGGATTGAACGGCGGCTCCGCAGGTTCATCCGTCTTGGCTTTGGCCTTCTTGGCGGCCTTCTTAGCCGCTGGCTTCACGGGAGCGGTTAGTTCCTCCGCGCCAAGTTGGGTAAAGGCAAATCCGAACCGACGGCTCAGCTCTAGCTCACACCATGGCAGATCCGCTTCGGGCACCAGCCATAGCACTTTTTCCGCACTGCCGGACATTTTCAGCCGCTGTAAAATGAGCCCCGCTTCGATCCGGCGTCCCAGTCCCGGTTCGTCCGCTAGCAGCACCCGGGGCCGCGTCGCCCGCGTGGCTTGGTTGGCCACATATAACTGATGTGCGGTGGGGTGAAAGCGCCCTTCCAAGAAGCCCCGCAGCGGAGCCCGGAATGTCTTAAACCGACGATACAGCGCCCGATGCCGCAGATTGTAGATCCCCTTATCATCCACCTGCGCATTGAGCAGGCGGTCGATGGGCTTACTAAATGTCAGGGAGTCCGAGAGGCGGCTTTCATCGATCTTCTTCCCCTTGGCAATGTAGATGACGATGCCTTCTTTCTCCGTCACCTCTTCCACAATAAATGATTTCCCGTCCTGGGTTTTCAGGATGTCTCCTGCGGAAAAGACCACCCGCGTGAGCGGTGGAGCTTCGATGGTATAGACGCGAGTCGTCTCGCTAGAAGGAAATACAATGGTCACCTTGTCCGGTTCGGACTTAATAACTAAACCAAGCCCTAGTTCAGGTTCTGTCTGACTGAGCCAACGTTGTCCGGGAGCGAATCGTGTTGCCATGCTTCTGTGGGAAATGAGGAATTTACGGGGGAAAAGCGTAAGCCATAGCGGTGATTACAGGCGTTATCAAGTAATAGCTTCCATCCCGCAGAGATTCTTTGTAACTCGTTCATTATCAAGCACTTACAGAGCTAACGAATCTTAATAATCAACCTATTGACTTATCAGTCTTGAGAATACCCGCGCATTCCTGGCGCACTCCCGCGAGAGATCGTGCCAATTTCCGGCCCTTCGCTGGAATTCTGGTCCGCCCTCCTTGCATCTGGGAAAAGCGTGCTAAGCTGTAATGTGTTTGAGATTCAAGAAAAACCCCTATTAGTCGAACGGACGCTGTTAATCGGCGCATACTTTGATCGTCGTGAGCAGGAAGATGCGGCCAGCTTACTTGAGGAACTGCGTGAACTCGTCACCACCCTCGGCCTGCCCATCGTGGACTGCATGCTGGTCCGCGCCACGGAGCACAATGCCCGCACCCTGCTCGGCAAAGGGAAATGCGCTGAACTTATCGAGCACGCCCAGGCCTTGCGCTGTGATTGTATTATCTTTGATAACCAACTTACCCCCGGGCAACAACGCGCCTGGGAAAAGGACTCTGGCTTAGCAGTCATCGACCGTGAGGAGGTCATTCTGGACATCTTTAATATGCGCGCCAAGACTGCGGAGGCTCGCCTCCAAGTCGCCCTGGCGCGGATGCAATATTCCCTGCCCCGCCTCGCTCGGATGTGGACCCACCTCGACCGCCAAGGTGGAGGCGGAGGAGGCGGCAGCTCCCCTGCGGCCCGAGGGGAAGGGGAGACCCAGTTAGAGGTGGATCGTCGCCTCGCGCGGCGGAAGATCGATCTGGTGAAACGCGAGCTAGCCGAGGTCAAAACCCAGCGATCCACCCAGCGTAAAGAACGCCTCCGCGTCCCCTTGCCCCATGGAGCCATCGTGGGCTACACCAATGCTGGCAAGAGCACCCTTCTAAATCTCCTCACGGGAGCCACCGTGCTAGCTGAAGATAAACTCTTCGCCACCCTGGACACCACTACCCGCAAACTTCAATTGCCAGATGGCCAGCAGCTCCTTCTCACGGACACCGTCGGCTTCATTCGAAAATTACCGCACCGCCTTGTGGAGAGCTTCAAGGCCACCCTGGAAGAAGCCACCATGGCTGATTTCCTCATCCACGTCATTGATGCTAGTGGGCCCCGCGCGCTGGAATTCTACCAGACCACCATGGACGTGCTCAAGGAACTCAACCCTGCGGAGCCGCAGAAAATGATCGTGGTACTGAATAAAATCGACCTCGTGCCCGACCCCACGCGGCTAGCTGAGTTAGCCGCCCACTTTCATAATCCCGTGCTCATGTCCCTGCTCACGGGGGCGGGCGTGGAGGAATTCCGCCACCAGCTCAGCTTCATGCTTCTGGATAAAGCGCTACGCCTGAATCTTCGCCTGCCACAGTCTCGCATGGATCTTGTAGCGCTGATCCATCGGGAAGGGAAACTTATCAGCCAAGACTATGAGGAGAACGACATGCTCATTACCATGACCGTGCCCAAACGCTTGGAGGCTAAGTTCACACCCTTTATCATCAGCTAGGCTGGGTGGATAAGGTCAAAAAGCATTCCTCTTGCTGAGGAAAAATAGTCCTCCGAAGGTCGGGAATGCGAGCTTCGCAATATCGATATATTATAAATAATAAAATTGATTGTAAACTTTTGCTAAAAAAATATTGCACTTTAAGCTGGGGTGATTTATATTTGCCAGAATTATGAGAGATTTTATTTCAAAAACTTTGGCTTCCACTTTGACTTTGGTGGGGCTTATCAGCCAGGCCACTGCCGCCAGTAGCATTGAGTGGGGGGATGCCGCATTCGGGACCGATCTCACCAGCACAAACTCACTACTGGACAATACGTTCCACTATGAGTTAGGTACTTTTGGAGCCTTCATTCCTGATGAAGCCAATCTGCCGCTCTGGCGCGACTCCTGGAAGCTGCTGGACACCACTAGCTATAACACTGCGACCAAAAACTTCACGGACACCGCTGTGATCAATTACAATTCCGTAAGCTCCACCTGGACCGCAGACCCTGCCAATTTCACTCCCGATCCTCCGTCCCCCTCAGAGTTTGCCGAAGGCGAGCAGGTCTATATTTGGATCTATAACAACTTGGATCGGGATGCCACCACGGAGTGGGGTGTCTTCACTCGTCTCGGTTCTACCGATTCCAAGTTACCTGACTGGCAACTGCCTTTCGGTGCGGGCACGCAACAGACCTTCCCACTGTCATTTTATATGCCAGATGTTAATAATTCCCCCTGGGGCTGCACCCCTGACGTGACTGGGCCTGGGAGCTCTACGTCTCCCAGCGGGAGCTACTCCTATCAAACGCACGGATTCATCCCAGAGCCCGGCAGTGCCCTGCTGCTAACCCTGGGGGGCCTCGTTGGCTTTACCCGACGGCGGAAATAAGCGGCCCTGATTCTATATGGCCATATCCCCTCATTGGCCTAGGACTGGGCTGCTGAACTTAGTCATTCAGGTAATCCTAGCTGTGTGTGCCTACGCTGGCGGAGTGAACTGGAGCAATTCCAGTTTCTCCACCAATCTGAGCAGCACAGGAGCGGCTTTAGATGCCACTTACACCTTCGAGTTAGGGGCCTTCCTGCCGGGTTTTACCCCCACTTGTGCTAATACCGCTGCTTGGAAAACGAACTGGAGAGCAGCCCAATTCAGCGCCTATAACCCGGTCACCGCTTCCTTTTCTAACAGCTACGAGGTGACCAGCAACGTCTCGCCCTTTGCCACGTCTCAACTCGGCTACATCTGGGGGCATAATGCCTCCGACACCAACGGTGAATGGTTCTTAGTGAGCGCTCCCACTTGGCGGTGGCCAGCCGTGGGCGGTATCCAACAGCCCGAGGAGTGGAGCGTGAATAACGCTTCCACGATCATTTTAGGCGGTGTTAATGGAGCTGGTTTCCATATTAAAATGACCGCTGTCCTCAATAGCCAACCGCCCATCATTTACCCCACCCAGTGGAGGAACCTCCGCTTCACGACCGCTCAACTAGCCAATCCCGCCATCAGCAGCTGGCAAGCCGATCCCGATGGCGATGGCGTCACCAACCTCCTGGAATACATCCAGGGACGCCTCCCTACCGTGGCCACCGCCAAAGTCCTCCCCACCTTCAGCCAGCACCTCATCGGAGCCAGCCGTTACCTCAAACTCAGCGTCCCCCGCAGCTCTTGCGCTAACGTCTCCATCGTCGTCTCCTCCGATCTCAATACCTGGGTCGGTGGTCCTAATGACATTGAAATATTGATCAACACCTCCACCCTGCTGGAGGCCCGGGATCGCACCGCCATCGGCTCCGTGCCTCGACGTTACATCTGTTTTAAAATCAGCGACTAACACGCCACCCGGAGCGGCCTCAGCTCGCCGCTCCTTGGCGTCTTGGCGTGAGGTGTGTGGATTTCTCATTTGCCGCCACTGGCATTCTCCCTACGGTCCGGATATCATGCCCGCTGCTTCTCTACTCCCACCTGCCCTTGCGCCCTTGCCTCCGAAATCGGAAGCTACGGAAGCGGGGAATTATTTTGTCGCTAACTACCCGCCGTTTTCCTTTTGGACGAAGGAGGCGGTGGCGGATGCGTTGCGGGTGCTGGACACTCCGGCTCCTGCGGATCGGCCACTGGGGCTGTATTTCCACATTCCCTTTTGTCGGAAACGCTGCCATTTCTGCTACTTCCGCGTTTACACGGATAAGAACGCGGCGGAGATCAAGGACTACCTGGACACGGCGGTTACAGAAATGCAGATGATGGCCGCCAAGCCTTATGTGCAGGGGCGCAAGCCGCAGTTCATCTACTTCGGCGGGGGCACACCCAGCTATCTCAGTGTGCCGCAACTCACGGATCTGACGAATCGGATGAAGGATCTTTTTCCTTGGGATGAGGCCGTGGAAGTAGCCTTTGAGGCCGAACCGGGCACCCTAACGGAGAAAAAATTAGACGCGCTGCGGAACCTCGGCGTGACCCGGCTCAGCCTCGGTGTGGAGAATTTCGATGACCACATTTTAGAGATCAATGGTCGGGCGCATCGCAGTGGAGAGATCCAGCGGGCCTATAATCATGCGCGGAACATCGGCTTTCCGCAGATCAACATCGACCTCATTGCCGGCATGGTAGAGGAAACCGAGGACAACTGGCAACGCTGCATCCAGCAAGCCCTGGAGCTAGCACCGGACTGCCTAACGATCTACCAAATGGAGGTGCCTTATAACACTGGAATCTATAAAACCATGCAAGCGGAGGGCCAACTAGTGGCTCCGGTGGCGGATTGGCAGACGAAACGCCGCTGGGTGGACGAGGCCTTCCGCGCCTTTGAGGCCGCTGGCTACGGGGTTTCCAGCGCCACTACGGTGGTAAAAAATCCTGCCACCACGAAGTTCATTTATCGGGATGCGTTGTGGAGCGGAGCGGATCTGCTGCCGTTAGGCGTGGCCAGCTTTGGGCATTTGGGTGGCGTGCATTTACAAAATCATGCGGACATCGGGCCGTATCAGTTGCTGGTGAAAAATGGCCAACTGCCCGTCTTCCGCGCCTACGAAACGAACGCCGAGGAGCGCTTCATCCGGGAGTTCATCCTCACGCTGAAACTCGGCCAAGTGCAGGCCAGTTATTTCATCCAGAAATTTGGCGTGGACCCGCGTGTGGCATTCGCACTGCAGCTTGCCCAGATCCACGCAGAAGGCTTTGGCCACGTGGCGGGGGATGACATCTGCCTGAATCGAGATGGGCTCATGCAGGTGGATCGCCTGCTGCATCGCTTCTTCCTGCCGCAGCACCAAGGCACGCGCTACACCTAGCCTACTTGGTAGCAGAGCGATTGCTTCTTGACGCCTCTAGGCAGCCTCCTACTATCGCCTCCAACCATCTGGGCGCACTCTCACGGGGCCTGCGCTCACTTTTAATCATGATCACTATGGATGCTAAGGAACTAGAAAATGAACGCGCCCTGCGAGGAGAGATTCTGCTGGGTGACAACTATTCTGCGGCTGAGATAGCCGAGTGGTTTGATGACGAGCGGGAGGGCTATTTCAATCTCTACCACAGTGAGAGCCCGGTGGCGGAGGCGGATCGGACCACTTATGAATATGCGCAGTTAGCGGAGCAGCATGGGTTTCGTTGGTTGCCGAACACGCCCTTTCCTGATGCCCTGGGCATTGGTAGTGCTCACGGAGCAGAGTTGCAGCCCATGCTGGAGCGCAGCGAGCGAGTCACGGTGCTAGAACCGTCCGACGGGTTTGCCACCACCACCATCAACGGCAAACCAGTCACGTATGTGAAGCCCGCCGCCTCCGGCATCATGCCCTTCGCAGATGCCAGCTTCGACATCGAAATGTGTTTTGCGGTGCTCCATCACATCCCCAATGTTTCCACCGTGCTAGGAGAAATGTTTCGCGTCCTCAAGCCTGGGGGTTATGCGCTGGTGCGAGAGCCCACCCACTCCATGGGAGATTGGCGGCAGCCCCGCACTGGCCTAACGAAACGGGAGCGCGGTATTCCTTTACCCGTTTTTCGCCAGATCCTCCAGCAGGTTGGCTTCCAGGTGGTGAAGGAAACGCGGTGCATGTTTTCCCTAACGTCCCGCCTTTCCCTATTCAATGGCGGTAAAACGGTCTGGACCTCGCCCACCGTAGTCAAACTAGACCGCCTCCTCTGCGCCCTGCCCATCTGGCCACGTGGCTATGGTGCGGAGAAATTCTGGCACAAGATCCGCCCCACCTGCGTGGCTTACGTCCTGCGGAAGCCAATCGCCTAACGGTCACATTCGCCCATCACGAAATCCAGGCTGCCGAGCACGGCGGGCACATCGGAGATCATGTGGCCGGGGAGCAGCTCGGGCACGATGCTGAGGTTCACAAAGCTGGGGCTGCGGATCTTCAGGCGATGCGGCACACCGCCGCCTTTGCTGTGGATGTAGAAGCCTAGTTCGCCCTTGGGATTTTCATGGCCAAAGTAGATTTCCCCCGGCGGCACGTCCACACCTTGGGTGGCGATGATGAAATGGTGGATCAGCTCTTCCATGCTCATGAGCACGCGCTCTTTTTCCGGCAGGCGGTTCTTCGGGTCTTCGTAGTTGATAGGGCCTGTGGGCAGGGTGTCTAACACTTGGGTGATGATGCGGGCGCTCTGCCGCATCTCTTCCATGCGCACGAGGTAGCGGTCGTAGCAGTCGCCTGTTTCACCGATGGGGATGTCGAATTCATATTGCTCGTAACCCAAGTAAGGATGGGCTTTGCGGAGATCGTAGTCCACGCCGGAGGCCCGCAGATTTGGGCCAGTGATGCCGTAGGCGATGGCGCGGTCTTTCTTAATCACGCCGACGTTCTGGGTGCGGTCGATGAAGATCTGATTCCGTGTTAAGAGGGCATCCGTTTCATCCACGATGGGGAGAAACCCAGCGATGAAGGCCCTCACGCGCTCGACGAAGCCAGGGGGCAGATCCCGCGTCATGCCGCCGACGCGGGTGTAGCTAGTGGTGAAGCGCGCACCAGTGAGGTGCTCGCTCAGATTGTAGATTTTTTCCCGCTCAGCAAAGGTGTAGAGGAAGACCGTCATGGCTCCCACGTCCATGGCAAAGACTCCGACGCCTAGCAAGTGGGCGGAGATGCGGGCTAGCTCGCAGCAGAGCACGCGGATGGCTTGGCCACGGGCGGGCAGTTCCCAGCCTAGCAGCTTTTCCACAGCCATGGCGTAGGCTACGTTGTTGGCTAGGGGAGCTAGGTAATCCAGCCGATCCGTGTAAGGCACGAACTGGTTATAGTGCATGTTCTCTGCGATCTTCTCATCCCCCCGATGCAGGTAGCCCACGTCCGGCGTGGCCTTGGTGATGATCTCTCCGTCTAACTCCAGCACCAGCCGCAGCACGCCGTGCGTGGCCGGGTGGCTAGGACCCATATTTAAAATGAGCTTTTCCCCCATCAGATCAGGCGCGGTGTCCTGGTGGGCATCCACATGCGCGGCGGCTCGGGTGGCGACATCCGGGGCTTCGATCTCTCTGACTATGGTGCTCATGGGCGGTGGGAAAAGGGGGAAATGATAAGGGTGCCGAGCCTAAAACCACGCCGGGGAGCGGCAAGGCGAAATTGTGAAAAATTTCACAAGCTCCCGCCTAGCGTTGTCCGGCAGCCTTCAGGATGGCCTCCACGAGGTGCGGGATGTCGAACTGTTGCTTGGGCTCGATGTGGACGCGGAGTTGGTGTTCGCGGATGGTCTTGCTCGTGATCGGGCCGATGCTGGCGATCTTGATGTCCGCTGGCAGCGGGAGATCTAACTTGAGGAAATTTTCCACCGCACTGCTGCTGGCAAAGGTCAGGATGTCTGCGCCTTCCTCACGGAAACGGGCTTGGGCCCCCGTCAGATCGTCCGTCTCTGGCAGCGTGCGGTAGGCGATGGCCTCGTCCACGATGGCTCCTAACTTCATCAACTCCTGCGTGAGGACCGGACGGGCATCCTCCCCCCGCACCCAGAGGAAATTGATGTTTTCCACGGTGCCATATTGCTCTACAAATTCGCCCACAAACGACTCCGCCACCGCCGTCTCCGGCACGAAATCCACGTCCAGATGCTGCTCCCGGATCTTCTTCTGCGTCCCTGGCCCAATGGCCGCGATGCGGCATGCGCCCAGGCTGCGCGCGTCCCGATAGATCTTATAGAATAAGTCAAAGAATGCGGTCACGCCGTTCGGGCTGGTGAAGATCAGCCATTCATATTTATGCGCGTCCTCCACGCATTCGCCAAACTGCATCAGATTCATTGGTGGGGCGATGCGGATGGTGGGCAGCTCAAAGACATCTGCGCCTAGCTCCTTCAGCCGCCGGGAGAGATCTCCCGCCTGCGTGCGGGTGCGGGTGACCACGATGCGTTGGCCAAAGAGCGGCTTGTTATCAAACCACCGCAGCTTCTCCCGCAGCGTCACGGTGCCACCCATGATGCAGACCGCCGGGGCGGAAAAGTTAGCGGCTACCACCACCTCCGCGATGTTAGCCATGGTCCCCGTCACCGTCTGCTGACGGCCCGTAGTAGCCCAACGCACCAGCGCCACCGGCGTCTCCGGGGCCGCTCCATGGCTCATCAGCGCGTCCATCAGGATGCCGATGCGCTGCACGCCCATCAGCATCACCTTCACGCCATCGGCGTTCGCGAGTTTCTGAAAGTCCAGGGAACTCACCTCCTTCGTGGGATCTTCATGCCCGGTAAAAATCGTCAGGCTAGTGTTGTGCGCCCGGTGCGTCACTGGGATGCCCGCATAAGCCGGCCCAGCAATGATGGAGCTAATCCCTGGCACGAACTCAAAGCGGCACCCCGCTTCCACTAGCTCCTCCGCTTCCTCACCACCGCGTCCGAAGACCAGCGGATCCCCGCCCTTCAGCCGCGTGACGATCTTACCCGCCTGCACTTTTTGGATCAACAGTTGGTTAATCTGGTCCTGCGGCAGCGCATGATCTGCCGCCTTCTTCCCCACGTAAATGATCTCCGCCTGCGGGCGAGCCCAGGCCAGCACTTCTTTATTTACCAAGTAATCATAGGCGATCACGTCCGCCATCTCGATACACTCCTTCGCTCGCAGCGTGACCATGCCTAGATCCCCAGGGCCCGCTCCGACTAAATAACAAATACCAGATTTTAAGTTCGCCATCCCGCCACAGTGCGTGGAGAAAGCCCGCACGCAAGACCAAGTGGGCGCAGCAGGGAAAAGATTTCAAGGCCAAGCCTCTTTGACCCAAGGGCCACGCCCGATGCCCAATGCAGCGGACTGCAAGTCCGCGCTCCAGGATGCACGCCTTGGCAAGGCGCTGCGATGGATGCGCGGCAAACTCCGCGCCAAATTTAGCCTTTCGCCTCGGGCAATATTTGCTTACTGGCATGCTCACTACCAACCCCGATCATGCCATCGCTCCGTTCTCGACTCCGTTACCTTTTACCTGCTAGCTTAGCTGCTCTCTTGAGTGGACTCATTTACCTAGCCAGTTGCACGCCCACTCCCAAGCCCGGCGGCCCCACACCCGATGGCCCGGCGGTGGCTCCAGCACAGTTGCTAAGGGAGGTCCATGTGCAGCAGGATTTCATCCCGACGGGGAAATATGGGCGGCGGATTTATCGACCGATGTTACCCACCTACATCACGATCCACGCCACGGAAAATAAGACGGGCGATGCCTACGATCACGCGCGCGCCTTAAAGGCCGGGGCGCTGCGCGCGCATCAGCGGCCAGGGGGGAATCGCATTGGGTTCCTAACCTGGCATTTCACCGTGCAAGCAGACACCGCCATCCAGCATCTGCCCACGCGGGAGCAGGGAGAGCACGCAGACTTTGATGGGCCGGGAAATAACTATTCCATCGGCATCGAAATGTGTGAGCACAGAGGCAATAGCCTACCGCAGACGCTGGAACGCACGGCTAAGCTAGCGGCCTTGCTGATGAAGAAATACCACATTCCGCTCAGCCATGTGGTGCCGCATTACTACTGGGCGCGCGTAGGCACCACCCCGCTGCATAAGCCCTGCCCGCACTATCTGATGACCAATGGCAAGCCCGGCCGCCAGTGGGCGTGGTTCGTCAGCCGCGTCAGGGCGCAGTCGCAACGGCTCCTGGATGGGCCTACTCCTAACCTCTAAGACGCTCCTTGGAACTCACGCTGCTCTACCATCAGTTCATCCGTCGCGGCGGCCTGGAAGGCTACCTCTACGAGTTCGCGCGGCAACTCCATGACCGTGGCCACCAGCTCACCTTCGTGGCCTCGCGGTATGATGCACGTTTCCAAACCCTCGCCACCCGCGTCCGTCGCATCTGGACCCCACCGCTGCTGCCGGGGCTCATGCTAGCCCACTTTGCCCGGCGTTCTGCGCAGATTCTGCCGCAGTTAGGAAATGGTGCCGTGTTAGGCTTTGGACGCACTTACAAACAAGACGTGCATCGCGCAGGCGGCGGTTGTCATGCCGTCTATTCCCGGCTCCTGTCGGAGGCGAAACAACGACGTTGGAAAAATCAGCTAGAACTCCGCCTGGAGCGCACGCTCTACACCAGCGGACAGACGCCGCAATTCGTGGTTAATGCCACGCGCGTGCAGGAGGAAATTCACACTGAGTATGGTGTCAGCGCAGATCGCATCCACGTCATTCCCACGGGTGTGGATACGGCCCATTTCGCCCCAGCGGATCAAGCAACGGCCCGCGCACAACTCGGCGTCACAGACCTGCCCACGCTTCTTTTCGTGTCCCTAGATCACCATCGGAAAGGGCTGGAAACAGCCTTGCAGGCCATCTGCCGCCTTCCCGAGGTGCGGCTGTGGATCGTCGGTAGTCCACTGAACCAAGCGTGGGAACAACGCCTCCACACGTTAGGCCTAACCGCACGTGTCACCAGCTTCGGCCCCCAAGCCGACCTGCGGCCTTACTACCAAGCGGCGGATGTCTTCGTGCATCCCACACGTTACGATGCCTGCGCTAACACCGTGCTGCAAAGCATGGCCTCCGGGCTGCCGGGCGTCATTTCCAGCCACGATGGCGCGCGGGATTTCATCCAGCCACAGCATAATGGCTACCTGCTAGCGGACCCCACCGATGCCGAGGAACTGGCCCAGCACATCCAAGCCACCTTGCAGAACCGCCCCCGTCTCTCCGCCGCCGCCCGCGCCACCATGCTGCCGCTCACCTGGGCACGGCACGTGGAGCAATGGCTCGCGCTGCTAACCGCCATGGGCAGATAGGGGGCAAGGTGGTGCGAGGCTACGCCCGCGCCTTCGTGACTCCAGACATTCCAGTTCAGAGCAATCCTGCCTAGCGCAAATCGGCCCCGCAAAGCCCAGGGAGCGATCATCGCGAGGGATGACGTTTTGCGCATGCCCATACGCTGAGTCACGTCCGGCTCGGCAGCAGCCTCGCACCACCTTTTTAAAAAACTTCCAAGAAATTCCCCTCACCGCCGTTTCCCTCTGCGCACCGCTGTGCTATGCTCCGCTCACCCTCCGCCCTACCCACTTATGAAAACTCGCTCTTTGCTCCTCGCCATGCTGACTTTCTCCACTTTTTCCTCCCATGCTCGCGCGGACCACGAGATCGGCTTCGTGGAGAAATTTGCCTTAGCCGCAGATCGCTCGGTGGTGCTTCAGGAGTTGATTGCAGGCACGGAAGACTATTATTTTTACCATGCGCTGCACTATCAGAACACGGGGAAACAGGCGGAATTAAAAGCCCTGCTAGAGCAGTGGTCCGTGCGCAATGAGCACTCCCCATTGCTCAAGGAAATCCAGCATCGCCAAGCCCTCCTCAGCTATGACACCGACCCCCGCGCCACGCTGAAATACCTGCGGGACGTGCTCCATGTGGAATTCAACCACGTCCAGCAGACGCTCAACCCCAAGCCGGACCTGCCCACTGCGCTGGACCCGCAGGCGATCACGGCGGAGCGCTTTATCCAGCAAGCCTTGCGGGATTCTATCCAAATTTCTGGACTCACGCCAGAGGGCGTGGAATTTCTGCTGGCCCAGCAGGCCAAGCTGACGCCCGCTCAGCGGCATCAACTGCTGGGCCAAGTCACGCGACCAGATGCACCGGGGCTGGTGCCGCTGATCTTAGCGGATCTCGGCATGAAGGAATCCCGTGGGTTTGGGGAGTTGCCCATTCATGGAAATTTACTCCTGCCGCAGCTAGAACAACTGGCCAAAGCCAAGCCAGATTTGCGCACCAACGCCAACTTCATCCAAGTTTGGCTCGGCAAGCTGCGCCCGAATGCCGATGTGAATTTGGAAACCAATGCCACCGCGCGCGAGGCTTGGCTGGAGGCGGCTTGGCAGTTTGTCAAAGACCTCGTGCCCGGCTTCAATAGCTTGAAAGCCCAGGTGCTCTATGCGCGGCTGCAACACGATCTTGCGTTAGGGAAAGCAGATCCAACGCGTTTCCTGACGTATCTAAAACTGCCCCGAAACCAAGGCTATGTGAATCCCAAATATCGGGAAAATGCCGAGCTGTTTCGTCATCAGGTGGACCTCAATCAAGATTTCAATTCCGTGTTAGGTTGCCTGCCCATCCACGATGACGAGCCGCTGGTGCGCAGCTATCTTTTGCAGTTCCTCACTAAATCTGCCGACCCTGCGGTCTATGCGCCCGTAGTGGCTGAAAATTATTTGCAGGCCCTGTTAGCCGAGGCCCAACTCATCAGCGGCCAAGGGAATGCGGAGAAGTGGTTCAGCCTGCTCCAGCCCTCCGCCGTGCAGGCATTGCGCTCGCGCGTGGACTTGGATTTCGCCACTACCAACCCAGAGCATTTCGCGCCTGACCAAGAGGTCTCGTTGGAAGTCTTCGTGAAAAACGTGGCGCATTTGACGGCTAGTATTTTCGAGATCAACACCCTGAACTACTACCGCTCCACCAACGCCCAGATCAGCACGGACCTGAACCTCGACGGCCTCATCGCCAATGTCCAACAGACCGCCGACTACCTGGAGCCTCCAATTCAGCGCCTCAACCGCAAATTCACCTTCCTCAAAAATCACACCACGCGCGGCGTCTGGATGGTCGATTTCATCGGCAACGGCAAATCCAGCCGCGCCCTCATCCGCAAGGGCGAACTCCATTACGTCACCCGCCCTAGCAGCGCTGGCACCGCCCTCATCATCCTGGATGAAACGCTGCAACCCATGCCCAAGGCCACCGCGCTGGTGGCGGGCCAAGAGTTCAAAGCCGATGCCCATGGCGAAATCATCCTCCCATTTTCCAATCAACCCGGCTCGCAATCCGTGATCCTAACTGACGGAGCAGGCTTTGCGCAGTTAGAACAAATCACCCTCGCTGGAGAAAACTACAAGCTCACCGCTGGCTTCCACGTCCCGCATGAATCCCTGCTCAGTGGCCGCCAAGCCACGCTGGCCATCCGCCCCACGCTGACCATCAACGATGCGCCCACCGACGTGAAATACTTGGAGGAGGTGAAGCTGACCATCGTTTCCACCACGCAGGACGGCATCCACGCCACCATCACGCCAGCGGAATTCAAGCTCACCGCAGATCGGGAGGCCACGTTCTCTTTCACCGTTCCAGAGCGCCTCGCCCAGCTCGATTACACGCTGGAGGCCAAGGTGAAGAGCCTGCTTACAGGCGAGAAAATTAACCTTAGTGCCACCGGATCACAGACGATCAATGGCTTGGATAAATCTGAGCAAGTGGGCGATCTCTATTTCAGCCGTATGGGCACTAGCTATTTTGTCCAATGCCTGGGGAGGACTGGCGAACCACGTGCGGAGCAGCCCTGCACGGTGAATTTTAGGCGTCGGGAGTTTACGGAACACGTCTCGTTGAGTTTGAAAACAGATGGAAATGGCAGCATCTCGTTGGGTGGATTAGCTGGCATTGCCACTGTAGAGGTGATCACCGCCAATGGTGCCACGCGTTATTGGGCGCTGCCGCAGGATCAATTTTCCACGCCTGAAAATCTCCATATCGCAGTGGGAGATACACTGGCGTTGCCCTGGCTGGAAGGCGCGGCCAAGCCAGATGCCAGCTTGGTTTCTCTGCTAGAGCAACGACGTGGGACGTTTGTGCGAGACGCCTTAACGGACAAAACCGTGAGCGTGAAACAAGACTATTTGCTCCTGCAAAACCTAGACCCTGGCGACTACAGTCTGCGCTATGGCTCGCCCGCCAAGGCCGTGACCATCCGGGTGACGCAGGGGAAGCCAGCGGAGAAATTTCTCCTGGGAGAAGCCCGCACGCTGGAACGCAGCGGCTACCGCGGCCTCCAAATCAATGGCGTGAGCAAGGACGCAGAGTTCCTCACGATCCAGTTAGGCAGTCACGATCCCGATGCCCGTGTGCATATCCTAGCCAGTCGATTCATCCCAGACTTCGATGCCTTCTCCACGCTGGGACAAGCCCCCGGATTAGAACCGATGGTGGGCACGCCCGCGAGTTTGAAGTCGCTGTTTCTCTCTGGTCGCACGCTAGGCGAGGAGTATCGCTATGTGCTAGATCGGCGGACAGCGCCTAAATTTCCCGGCAGCCTCCTACCACGCCCCGGCCTACTGCTAAACCCCTGGGCGGTGCAAGACACCAGCACCGTGACGGATGACGCAAAGTTAGGAGATGAGTTTAAAAAGTTGGCTCCCGGTGGCGCAGCGGTTGGCTCGCGAGCTCAGCGTCGGGCAGCGAAAGAAGAATCCGTGGAAGAGCTAAAGCGCTCTCCAAGCCCCCACACAGGCCCCAGCAGCATGAATTTCCTAGCGCACGTTGGCGTCACGCTGTGGAATCTAGTGCCAGATGAAAAGGGGCTAGTGAAAGTGAAACTAGCCGATCTGAAAGACCGTCAATTCCTTCGCATTCTCGCTGTGGATCGAGATTCATCAGTCCTGCGGGACATTTCCCTAGCGGACGCCAAGACGCAGTTGCGCGATCTGACGTTGCGCAATGGCCTGGACCCCCAGGGCCATTTCACGCGGCAGAATGAAGTGACGGTTTTAGAGAAAGACGCTCCTTATCTCATCAAGGATGCGGCCACTGCGCAGTATGAGATTTCCTCTGATCTAGGCAAGATCTTCAACCTCTTTCGCACCCTCAGCAAGAACGCCACGCTAGACGAATTCGCCTTCGTTCTCGACTGGCCGACGCTGGATGCCGCTAAGAAATCAGCGCTCTTCTCAGAGCATGCTTGCCATGAACTTAGCTTCTTTCTAGCTCAAAAAGATCCCGCCTTCTTCAAGGCCGTGGTGCAGCCATACTACGGCAACAAACGGCACCAGACCTTCCTGGATCACTACCTGCTGGGCAAGGAGCTAACGCAATATTTACCCGCATGGAATTATGGTCGGCTGAACGTAGTGGAGCGCATCCTCCTGGCCCAGCGCTTGCCCGCACAAGCCACCGTGACCGCCCGGGAGATCCGGGATCAATGGCACATGCTGCCAGTGAATGTGGTGCAGGTAGGAGTGTATTTTGATACGGTGTTAGGGAACTCATCGCTGAGTTCTGATCTCGGAGCGATGCGGGAGGAGTTGGAGCTGAAAGCGCAATTGGCATCTTCGTCAGCTGCTCCAGCTAACCTCCCAGCTGCCGCGCCCATGCCAGCGCTGGATGCCGCTGATCATTTTGGGGATCCACTATCCGCTGGAAAAAAAGCCAAGGAGGGTGGGTTGGGATTTGGAAGAGTCAGCGGCACAGAACGAGGTGCTGATGGCAACCGCGCCTTTAAGTCGTCATTGAATGAGTTCGTCGAGCTTCGGTTAGCAGACAAAGACAAGGCCTTGTCAGCCTACGCTTTTATCGAGCAGGATCGTGACGACAAGCGGGGTGAACTCCATCGCTTTGGTTTGCAAGCGCAGGCCTTCTACCGCAAGCAACTGCCGACCAAAGAATGGGCGGAGAACAATTATTATAATCTCCGCATCAGCGAGCAACTGGCCTCGTTAGTGACCGCCAATGCCTTCTGGGCGGACTATGCAGCATGGGATGGCAAGGGTGGATTCCTTTCTCCTAACGTGAGTGCGGCAGCGGGAAATTTCACGGAAATGATGCTTGCGTTGAGCGTGCTAGACTTGCCGTTTCCGAAGGATGCCGCAGAGCCGAAATCGGAGTTGAAAGACCTCAGCCTCACGCTGACGCCCACGCATCGGGCGCTGTTGTTCCATCGTGAGATCAAACCAGCGGAGATCGACAAGGAAGCTCCGAAGCTGCTGGTGAGCCAGAATTTCTATCGGAATGGTGACCGCTACACGCAGTTGGGAAATGAAAAAGTGGACCGTTTCGTGAGCGAGGAATTTCTGACAGGCGTGGTCTATGGCTGCCAAGTGGTGGTGACGAATCCCACCTCATCCGTGCAGAAGCTGGACGTGCTAGTGCAGATCCCGCAGGGTGCCATTTCCGTGCTCGGCAGCAAGCCCACAGACAATGTCCCGCTGGCCTTGGAGGCTTATCGGACGCATACCCAGGACTACTATTTTTATTTCCCCAAGGCGGGGGAATATCCCCAGCATCCCGTGCATGTCAGCAAATCTGAAAAGGTGGTGGCCTATGCCGAGCCGTTCACCTTTACCGTGGTGGATGAACTGACGAAGCTGGATAAGGCATCGTGGGATTATGTGAGCCAGTTCGGCAACACGGAGGACGTGCTGGAGTTCTTGGATCAAGCGAATCTGCATTTGCTGGAAATGGATAAGATCGCCTGGCGTTGTCAGGAAAAGGGATTCTTTACCAAGGCGCTGACGCTGCTGAATGCCCGCCATGTTTATGCTCCCACGCTGTGGTCGTATAGTTTGAAGCACCATGATGCGGTGGCGCTGGGCCAGTGGTTGCAGCATCAGGATGGCTGGTTAGCGGAAATGGTGCCCAGCTTTCACAGTAAGTGGCTGACGCTGGATCCGGTGGAGCGCTATGATTACGAGCAATTGGAATACAGCCCATTGGTGAATGCCCGCGCGCACTTGCTAGGCACGGAGCGGATGCTGCTGAACGATCATTTCCTGGGGCAGTATCAACATTTCCTCACTCTGCTAGCGCATCAGCCGCAACTGGATGACGAGGCGAAACTGTCCGTCGTCTATTACCTGCTGCTGCAAGACCGCGTGGAGGAAGCCCTAACGTGGTGGGCGAAAGTGGACGGCAGCAAAGTGGCGGAGCAACTGCAAGTGGCCTATCTGCAATGCGTCCTCGCCTTTTACCAAGCGGACACCGCCACCGCCCGTAAGTTAGCCACGGCCCATGCCAATGAGAGCGTGCCACGGTGGAAAGACAAATTTGTAGAAGTGCTAGCGCAACTGGATGAGATCGACGGCAAGAAGCCAGAAGGAGCCAAGGAAGAGGATCGGGAGGCGCGGCAGAACCAACTGGCGGCAGTGGAACCCACGCTGGATTTCACTGTGGAAAACAAAGAGATCCGGCTGAAATATCACAACGTGAAGGAGGTGACGGTGAACTATTACCCCATGGATCTGGAGTTCCTTTTCAGCACCGCTCCCTTTGTCAGTAGCGATACCAGCCGCTTCCGCATGATCACCCCGGGCAAGACCGAGCGCGTGGTCCTAGCTGCCGACAAGGATGCCCACACGTTGGCTCTGCCCAAAGAATTCACCAGCAGCAACGTGCTCGTGGAAATCACCGCCGCCGGTAAATCCAGCGCCCACGCCTACTACGCTAACGAACTCAACATCTCCGTCAGTGAGTCCCAAGGCCGTCTGCAAGTCCTGCACGCAGGGGATAACCGTCCGCTGCCCAAGACCTATGTGAAGGTCTTTGCCGAGATCAACGGCCAGCCGAAATTCTACAAAGATGGCTACACCGACCTGCGTGGAAAGTTCGACTACCTGAGCCTCAGCACCGCAGAGTTAGACAAGGCCACCAAGTTCGGCATCCTGATCCTCAGCGAGGAACACGGAGCCGCCGTGAAGGAAGTGAAGCCGCCGCAGCAGTAGGCTGGTGGGAGCATCGGCAACGAGTAGTGCTGCTTTGCTAGATTCTTTGTGGAGGGCGACGTTAGGAGACCAGCTACGGGAAGAGCGGGTGCGGGAAATGCTGGTCTCGTGACCTCGCCCTCCACCTAGTCAGCGGCCAGGATGCAGTATGGCTGACGTGCCTTCAGAGAACTGTTATCCAAGAGTTGGCGGTTGGTTCAAGGAGCGCTTAAACACAGCAACCACATTCCTCGTCCCTTTCCCCCCGCCGTAGCTGGTATCAAACACGCTCACCAGCTCCTATCCTTGCTCTCCCAACCGATTGAGCCGCTCATTAAACTCTTCCGAGTCCAGCATGCCACCGCGGAACCCGATACCTCAAACATGACTGTCTTGTATTCCCATTTCATAGGTAGGCCTCCAAACAGAGCGCTAGGGTGGAACGCTTCCTAGCAGTGAGCGGTGGGGGCAATGTTCTATGGTTTTCCATGTCGGGGGTGAGGGTGGTGGTTGGTGGATCATCTATCGCATCGGCATATGTCAAGCAAGCGCGACTCGCGAGGGAAAATGCCGCTGCTCATTCCGCTCCTCCATCGCAGCGCCTTGCAAAGGCGCGCAACATCAATGGTGCGCGGTGCATGCCGTGGCGTCGCCCTACGCTCACTCGTCAGTCCCCCATTCCTCTTTCCTGCCCAGCGCAGCCTTCCACGCGGGTCTCTGCCTTTCTGGTAAGGGGGCTCAAACCAGCAGCAGGTGGCTGCGAGCGATTACGGCTGGCTCCGATTTAAAATAATTTACGAATCTCTGCCACAAGCGTCCGGCCATTCCTAGTAAAGCCCAGAAGCCAGCCATCGAGCGACTTCATTCACTTAAACTAACCCTTATTAAATCGAACACTCCTATGAAACTCAATCCACTCACGCTCCTCCTGCTCGCTCTCGCCAGCGTTGCCACATCCCCAACCCAGGCTGCCAATCTCATCATCAACGGAAGTTTTGAAGATCCGGTAATTTCAGGATCTTACGCGAGTTTTTTACCAGGAGCCACTGCGTTGACAGGCTGGACCATTCCGGGGCCGTTTGTTACCATCATTCATCATTCGCCCGATGCTGGTAGTGCCAATGGATATTCGACTTACAATTTTGCCAAATCCGGGGACAACTATTTGGATTTGAGCGGCACTGGAAATCAATCAGCGATCTATCAGGATTTCGCCACTATTCCATCCGCTGCGTATAACCTCTCGTTTTATATTGGAGCCTCAGCTGAGACATTGCCTGCGGCCACGATTGGGGTGGATCTCGTGGGTTCAATTTCGTTATTCCATCTCACCCTGACTCCTAGCGCCCCCTCTACCAATATTAACTGGACGCTCCAATCCCTCAACTTCGTGGCCAACTCCACCACCACGCGCTTGAGCTTAAAAGGGCTGTCCGGGTTCGATGATAACGCTAGCTTCGTCGATAATATCTCGGTGTCCCAGATCCCAGAGCCCTCATCTGCGCTCACCCTCAGCCTCGCAGGCCTAACCCTGCTCCGCCGCCGCCGGGCGTAGCACCTAGCAAGGAGTGGCGTGCCTCCAAGCCGCCATCTCTTCATCGTACTTAGCCCGTGGACCAGCAGGGAGCTTAGCCGGTGAAGAGATGGCTTTCTAGGAAGGAGTCACTCCTGGGGCCGCCTGTGGCGGCATTTTCCACGCCCGTCTAGCCTACAAAAAACCACCTTAATCCAAACCAAACATCCCTATGAAAAAATTATACCTCATGGCTCTAGCGCTCCTGCTAGGCGCTGCGCCTGCGAAGGCGGCATTTAATCTCTATCACACCAGCGTGGACAACGCTGGCGGCATCCACACCCACAATGGCATCCTTCTCCTCAGTTCAGCCACTCTCTCAATCTACACTCTATGAAAATCTTCCATTCCTTGCTGACCGCCATCGGCCTATTCATGGCCCCTGCGCTTCAGGCGGCTACCCTCACTGTGGCTAATATCAATGACACGGGCGTCGGCTCTCTGCGCAAAGCTGTGCTGGATGCTCTTCCAGGCGATACTATTTCATTTAATAACGCGCTCAGCGGGCAAACGATCTTGTTGGGAACTGAGATCCCCCTAGACAAAGATGTGACTATCGACGCGACCCTGCTTCCCGCAGGATTGACCGTCAGTGGGAACAATGTGACCCGGATGTTCTATGTGAACTATGGCGTCACTGCCAGCATCACTGGGATGACGTTGATTAATGGGAACTCCGTAGGCGCAGCTAGTTCCGGTGATGGAGGAGCCATTGACAATAATGGCACTTTAACCCTGAGTCGCTGCACCCTTTCTGGCAACACCTGCACCGCTGGCGGTGGAGCTATCCTGAATGTTTTTAGTTCGCTTTTCTTGAATCAATGCACGCTGGCGGGGAATACTGCCAACGCAGCAGGCGGTGCTATTTATAACTTTAGCGGCCATATTACCCTTACGCATTGTACAGCCTCGGCTAATTCCTCTAACACTGACGCCGGCGGCATCTACACGCTGACGCTGAATAGCACCCCCACTTCCGTCACACTCGTTAATAGCATCGTCAGTGGCAACGGAGCTGTCAATGATATCGAAAATCACGCGCTCACCACCTTCACCCGCACCGGATTTAATCTGGTCGGCAGCGTGGGCACCACCGGCACGCTGAGCGGCACAGGCACTTCCAGTAACGCCGCGCCCCTCCTTGGCCCCCTGGCCAGCAACGGCGGGAGCACCAAGACGATGGCCCTGCTGGTAGGTAGCCCTGCGATCAATGCGGCGGTGGGCAGCAGCATCACCAGTGATCAACGGGGCGCTGCCATCTTCAGCGTGCCGGACATTGGCGCTTTTGAATATCAGAATCAAGCTCCCTTTAAACTCTACGACACTGGCGTGGATAACGCTGGCAACCTACTACCCTATAATACACCAGACACGCATTGGACGATCACGAACCCCGCCAACACGGTATCTGTGCCGAGCAGCGGACGTCTCTACAGCCCGTGGGTGGCGGAGGTGACCACTGCGGGCGACTCCACTGGCTGGGTGAGTCCGAATGCGACGGACCTGGCAGCTTTCCCAGGATTTTTTCCCGCGCCAGGGCACATTCGCAGCTACAAGACAACGTTCGACCTCACGGGCTATGAGCCGACCACCGCGTTTATAAAACTCCGCTGGGCCATGGACGACGTGACTACGGGCATCTTGCTCAATGGGGTGATGGTGCCTGGCAGCACTGTCGCACTACTGGGGTTTTCGGGTTGGAACCCCATCACGATCAGCTCCGGCTTCAGGGCTGGTATCAACACGCTGGAGTTCCTGGTCGGAAATGTGGACTCTGGCGCTGGCATGATTGTGGACTTCACAGACTACGGTGCCCAGCCTTGTGGAAACTGGGTGGCCGGGCGGGACCTGATCGCCAATGAAAAGGTGCCTGCCTCCGAGGCCACGAATCCGAATCCCACGGTGCCTGCATGGAGCTATGGCTACCGTGCCAGCACGGCGTTGGCCAGCACTGGCCTGCAGTTGTTTACCTCAGCGCAGCATACGAACTCCGCTGCTGGATACGCTGGGCTGGATGGTTTTTACCCAAGTGGCAGTATCCCATTTGTCTTAGTCAATACGAGTGCCGTTCCCATCCTTCAGACTGGCTCAGGCGCACCTATATTGCCGTTGAATCCTGGTGACATCACCATGCACCCTGGCCCTGCCCGTGAATATGTTATCGTGCGGTGGACAGCCCCCAGTGCAGGCGTTTATAGCGTCAAAGCCGACTGGGAGGATTTAGACCCGAACCAGCCCATCTCAGATGGCGCATCTGGACATATTGTCATCAATGGCACTGTGGTCTATAGCCAAACGTGGGCGACCGGAGGCCCTGCGGTCTCCAAGTCTATTCCCAGTATCTCCCTAGCCGCAGGGGATAAGGTGGACTTTGCCGTGGGTGCTGGGGCAGATTACTATGCCGACTCCACCCGTTTTAACGCCACCATCACGCCAGCATCTGCTCCGGTGGCAGCACCGGTCGGCTTTGCTCTCATCCCTGGTGGGGTGTTTACGATGGGCGACCAGTCCACCACCACGCCAAAAGACGGGTATGCCGAAGAAGTGGTCCACACAGTGAACGTGAGCGCTTTTTACATGGGAACCAGTGAAGTGACCCGCGCTCAGTGGAACGACACAGTGAGCTGGACCGAATCAGATAATGGCGTGAACTACGGCATCTCAGCGACTAGCACCATGCCCGGGCCCAATTATCCCGTCCACAGCATAACCTGGTATCAGGCCATGCTATGGTGCAATGCCAGAAGTGAGCAGTTCGGCTTGCAGCCTTGCTACACATCCGGCGGTGCCGTGGTGCGCACTGGCACCCCTGCCAATGTTGTGTGTGATTTTACGAAGAACGGCTATCGCTTGCCTACGGAGTCCGAGTGGGAAAAAGCAGCCCGGGGAGGCATCGCAGGCAGAAGGTTTGCCATCGGCAACACGATTTCACATGCCCAGGCAAACTACTACGCATCCCCCGCGACCTGGCCCTACGACTCGAATCCCACAGCCGGCCTTCATCCCTCCTATACGACAACCTTTGCCGCCCCGGTTTGCTCATTTCCACCTAATCCTTACGGCCTGTGTGATATGGATGGCAACGTGTTTGAATGGTGCTGGGACTGGAAAAACGCCTATCCTTCCTCCGGCGCATTGAACCCCGAGGGTGTCTTTGACTCAGCATATCAAGAGCGGGTGATCCGTAGCGGATCCTCTAATTATGATGCCAACTTGTGCCGCACAGCCCACCGGGACAGTGAACTGCCCGCCCAAGTTAAAAACTACCTCGGCTTCCGCCTAGCACAGACTGCCGCGGTCCTTCCGCCCCCCAATACGCCTCCGTGCTTCACGCTGGCAGCCTCCACGCCAGCGGCCCCCACTGGAACTACCTGGACTCAGACGGCCGCATCTGCGGCGGATTGGGGCAGTGTTGCCTGCTCTGCCGATGGGCAAAAAGTCATCGTGGCGGGACGGAACGGGCGCATCTTTCTCTCTACAGATCGCGGCTTGACTTGGTTAGTGCAGACTGCGCCTCCCTCTGCGGCATGGAGAGCAGTCTGTTCTTCATCCGATGGCAATACTTTGGCGGCCTGCGCCTCTGGCGGCGGCATTTGGAGAAAGTCCGGTGGTGTCTGGGCTCAGACCTCCGCTCCTGTAGCTGCATGGCAAGGGCTAGCTTGTTCCTATGATGGACAGAGGCTGGTGGCATCCGTAGCTGGCGGTGGGCTCTACACTAGCGGTAACGGCGGTGCTAATTGGACGCTCCAGTCGGGTGTTTCGACAGCGGGCACGTGGCGTGGGGTGGCCTGCTCTGCCTCTGGCCAGCAGATCCTAGCCGCAGCGTTGACCAATGTTTATGAATCAACTGATTTTGGTGCCACCTGGAGCAGCGTTGCCACTGGGTCCGCCTTATCACTGGTAGCCATGTCAGGGGACGGCAGCATCCGATACGCTGCAGGATCGGGCGAGCCCCTCCTCACTGGGGTCAATGGCGCTGGCATCAGTTCCGTGCTAGCAGGAGCCACCACTTGGTCCGCGCTGACATGTAACTGGGATGGCAAAGTTTACGGAGCCACCGCCTCGCCCGGTGATCTGGACGTAAGAGATGCGGCTGGAGTGATCCACCACGCGGTGCTGAACGCCACCTGGAGCGGCATGGCCTGCTCTGCAGATGGCCTCCGTTTCTATGCCTCACAATCTGGAGCCGCCGGACGTATCTACACCAGCTTCCCCGGCACCGCTGGGCCTAGCGCCACCACCTGCTCACCAGCCCAGAGCATCCCTAATTTCGTGACGGACATTTGCCCCGGGCCGATGTGCGAATCCTGGCAGACCGTGACTCTAGCCGTTACGAATAACAACAACGCTCTCTTCACGGTGCAGCCAGCCATTTCCTCCAGCGGCACGCTCACTTACACTCCGGGCACCACAGCGGGCTTGGCTACAGTATCCGTGGTGGCCACGGATAATGGCGGCACCGCCAATGGTGGGTGGAATCAAAGCATCACGCAGACATTCACCATCACCATCCTGCCGGACACCGCGCCTACGATCACAGCGATCCCCAATGTGACGATCAATGAAGACGCGTCCACCGGAGCGCTCACATTTACCATCGCAGACGTGGATCCAGGCTCTACACTGACGGTTCTTAACCCTACTTCTAGTAACACTGCGCTTGTTCCTAGCACGGGAATCGTGCTAGGTGGCACGGGTGGCAGCCGCACCATCACAGTGACTCCATTGGCAAATCAATTCGGTTCCACGCTGATCACACTCTCCGTCTCTGACGGCTGCCTCAGCAATTCAATGTCGTTTACAGTGACAGTGAACCCGGTAAATGATGCTCCCACTTGTGTTCTAGGCGCAGCGCCCACGGCACCTGCCTGTAGCGGGCCGGTCACGTTGGCTGGATTTGTCTCTAGCATCTCTCCTGGTCCTGCTAATGAATCCACGCAGACGGTGGCACTAGCCATCACGGGGAACACCAATCCTGGACTGTTCCTAGCAGGAGGACTGCCTGCAGTTTCCTCCACGGGAACACTGACATTTACACCCGGCTTAGTGGCTGGCTCAGCCACGATCACGCTGACGCTGACGGACAGTGGCGGCACGGCCAATGGTGGTGTGAATACCACATCGGTAACATTTACCATCACGCTGACGCCAGATACTGCGCCTACCATCAGCAGCATCGCCAATGTGACCATTAATGAAGATAGCTCCACAGCGGCTCTGCCTTTTACGGTGGGGGATGTGGACCCTGGCACGACCTTCACGGTATCCGCCAGTTCTAGCAATACAGCATTGGTAGCGAATGCGAACCTGGCTCTGGCTGTAATCAGCGGGACAAACGGCACCAGCCGCACGATCCAAGTGACGCCATTGGCAAATCAATTTGGTTCTACGCTGATCACGGTATCCGTTTTTGACGGCTGCCTGACCACATCGAGGACATTTACCGTGACGGTGAATCCGGTAAATGATGCTCCCAGTTGCACCCTAGCCACCGTGCCTACGGTGGTGGGCTGTAGCGGTGCCGTGACGCGCACGGGTTTTGTCACCAGCGTCTCTCCTGGCCCAGCCAATGAGTCCACGCAGACGGTCAGCTTTGCCATCACTGGCAATACGAATCCCGGCATGTTCCTAACGGGTGGCCAGCCCGCCATCTCTGCAAATGGCAGCACGCTGACATACGCGCCCGGCCCCGGCGGCGGCACGGCCACCATTACACTGACGAAGACGGACAACGGCGGCACCACAAACAACGGCCAAAATTCGGCTACAACGACATTTACCATCACGGTCACGCCGGATACCGCGCCTACCATCAGTGATATTGCTAACGTGACGATCCAGCAGGACACCTCCACCAGCGTCATTTCATACAGCGTGGGAGATGCAGATCCAGGCACCACACTCACGGTAAGTGCTACCTCCAGTAATACCACACTGGTGCCCAGTGGCGGCATCCTGCTAAGCGGCAGCGGCGGCACCCGCACCATCCAAGTGACGCCCGTGGTAGGCCAGATAGGCGCCAGCACCATCACCGTCACGGTGAGCGATGGCTGCCTAACTATGAGCGATACCTTCGTGCTCACGGTTACGCCCTGCATCAGTGGATGGCGCAGCATGAAACTCTGGAACACAGGCGTCTCCGCCACCGGAGCCGTGCTACCAGGGGGACTTGTAGATCCGCACTATGCGCTAAACCCAGGGACAAACTCGCATGTAGTTACCTCTTTTGATAGTTTTTGGATGACCACTGCATCCAGCACCCTCTCGAGATGGATCGGCCCTAGTTGGAATGGTTTGGGCTCTGAAGGATATTCTGACAATAGTGTGCCGAACTACAGCTACACAACCACCGTGGACCTCACAGGTTGTGATGCCACCACCGCGCGAATCTATGGCCGTCTAGCCGCCGATGACACCATAGACATTTACCTGAATGGCATTCTAGTTCCGCTGGGCACCTTTCAGGGCAGGTATATTTGGACGAATTTCTCCATTGCCAGCGGATTCAATCCTGGTGTGAATACGCTAGAGTTCCGCGTGCATGACACTGGGTTCGGGGCCACAGGCCTGCGTGTAGAAATGAGCGGCCGCATCTGGTGCTGCTGCCCGGCGGACAGGCAAGTGGTTGCGCTGCCGCTCTGGAACACGGGACTTCTCGAGAATGCAAATTTTAGAAGTGCGGGCGTGCCGCTAGCAGTAGGTGCTATTGATCCGCACTACAAGCTGACCACCAGCGCCAATCCCAGCTCCCCAGGCCCGCTCACCTTCGCCACCAATCTGTATGGTGCGCCCACGACGACCTCTGGCTGGATAGCCCCTAACCAGAGCGCTACTTCAAATGGAACCACTGGAAACTACACCTACACGCAGCAGTTCAGTCTCGCTGGATACGAGGCTAACACCGCTACCATCTCCGGCCAATGGAGGGCGGATAATGGAGGCTCGCTCTATCTCAATGGCACCTTGGTTTCCACCATCGCCACTCCCAACGGCCACACCGCTTGGACGACTTTCACCATTGCTCCTGGCGTCATATTTTCCTCTGTGATAAATACGCTGGAGTTCCGTGTTGTGGACATAGGTCTCTATACTGGCCTGCGCGTGGAGATGACAGGCACCGCCATGCGCTGCCGTCCTAAGAGATGGACCTACTCAGACTGGGCGGGACAGTTTCCCGACATCCGTGCCGCTCGCATCATTGCAGAGCCCAATGGAGACGAGGACAACGATGGCACCCCTAACCTGATCGAATACGCCACCGGCTCGGACCCCATCACCCCTAGCGACCACCCGGTGACAATGAGGTGGGCCCAAACTCCCGAATCTAGCATGGGCTGGACTACTGTGTGGGAATACACCGTGGCCGATGATGCGGATGCCATCGTTGCTCCGCTGGTCACACAAGACCTTCAGAACTGGCTAGAGCCAAAAATTCTGGACATCACCCCATTACCTAACGGCACCACGCGCTACCGGGCCTACCTACGTTGGTCGCCTCCTGGAGAGTGTCACGGAGCTTTCCTGCGGCTGAAGGTGGGCACCCCCTAACACCACTTCCCCTCCACTAAACAAAAGCCCCAGCCGCATCCCGCGGCTGGGGCTTGGTGGTGTTTACCGCCGGGAATGAATGGTTGCTTTCCAGGTCCCGAGCACGCACTTCTCTTGCGAAGATGGAATCACTAACTGCATATTTGAACCGCGCGGAACCGCGGGGGGACTTCGGCCTCAGCAGCACGCCGGTGGAGGTGCCGTTTGAGTGGGTGGTGGACAGCGGGCCACGGGATCAGATTTTGGAACTGGGGCGCGGAATTTAACCCCGCGCTCCTTGCTAGGCGAAAATTTCTTGCCACAAGTGCCGCCACTTTCCGAGTGTAGCCTTGACCATGCCTTCCTCCACCCTCTGCCCCGACTGCCAACGCCCGATCCCTACGGATCTGGGCGGGCTGTGCCCGCATTGTGTTTGGGAGGCGAGTATGCAGCCAGGGCCGACGGAGGGCGTGGTGCCGGGGCATGTGCTAGGCGCGGAGTTGGCGCGGGGTGGGATGGGGATCGTTTATCAGGCTAGGGAAATTTCCCCTAGCAGGCCCGTGGCCATCAAGATGCTGCTGCCGCATCTGATTGATCAGCCGACGATGAAGGAGCGTTTCCGCCAGGAGGCGCAGGCGGCGGCGGGGCTGGAGCATCCGGGCATCCTGCCCGTGTATCGGGTGGGGGAGAGCCAGGGGATGCCATGGTTCAGCATGAAGCTAGTGACGGGCGGCACGCTGGCGGCTCGGAAAGCGCGGCTGTTAGGAAATTGGCGCGGCGTTGCGCAGATCGTGGCCGCAGCGGCGGCGGCGGTGCAGCACGCGCATGAGCGGGGGGTGCTGCATCGGGATCTGAAGCCTGCGAATATCCTCTTCGATGAGGCGGAAACTTTGTTTATCAGCGACTTCGGCCTCGCGCGCGTAGCCTTGCAGGATGAGTCTACAGCGGGCCTAACGCAGAGTTTGCAAATGCTGGGCACGCCCGCCTACCTAGCACCCGAGGTGGCGGCAGGCTCCATGAAAGCGGCCACCACGGCTAGTGATATTTATGCGCTGGGGGCCATCCTGTATGAATTGATCTGCGGGCAGACTCCTTTTCAGGCGGACTCCATCCAGGAGCTGCTGCGTAAAATTGTCGATGAGCGCGTGCCTTCTCTGCGGGGGAAATCCCTCACGAGTTCCGCTCCTCCGAGTGATTTGCTAGCCATCACGGAAAAGTGCCTGGAGAAAAATCCCGCCGCGCGCTATGCCAGTGCGGGGGCGCTGGCGCAGGATCTCCAGTCGTGGTTGGACGGACGCACCGTCATCGCCCGGCCCGTGGGCATGGGCGGACAACTGCAGCGCTGGGCGCAGCGACGGCCTGCGGTGGCTGGGCTCACCGCCGCGTTGATGCTTGGCACCATCACGGGCGTGCTGCTGCAATGGCACACCATTCGTCGCCTCCAGCATTCTTTAGATGATGTGGATGCGCGGGTGGAATTTATGACTCGGGAACTGCCGATGTCGCTCGCGCCCGTGGGCCGACTGGACTTGCTGGATACCGTTTTCCAAAACGTGGCGGAGCATTACGCCACCGACCCTAGCACAGATCAAAATCAGCTAGCGCGCCAAGCGGATTTCCTCACCCAGTGGTCACAAATCCTGCGTCCCCGTGGTCAAGTAAAGGAAGCTCTGCAACGCCTGGAGCAAGCCCTGAGCGCAGCGCAGGCCGCGTGTGCTGGCTCTGGAGCATTGCCCATTGAGATCGTGCGGGCGCGCGTGCTAGCAGGTTGGCGGATGGGCGAGGCTTTGATCGAAGATCGCCAATTTTCGCGCGCAGAAACAGTCCTCGGGGAGGCCCAAGCCTTTGCCGCCGCGCGCCCCTCGGACGATCTGCGTTTCCGAGTGCTCATGGCCCAGCTCACGCTGGAGTTTGCCTATTTGGAAATGCAACAGGACCATCCCGCAAAGGCGCTCCCGCCTGCGCAGGATTCCCTGCGGCAATGGGCGGTTTTGCGACCGAGGTTACAGCAGGAAATAGGCTCGCCACACTATCAGTTGGCCCTGGTCGTGGCTGTGCAAATACACTCTAGCCTAGCCGAAATCCACGATGCCTTGAAGGCTCCTGAGGCCTCACAAGCAGACCGATTGAGCGGCTTAGAAGCATCGGGTAATTTGCTAGCGTTGATGCCAGACAATGCCCAATTTCTCACCCAACGCCTAGAATCATTGATCATCGTGGCCCAGGGAACGCAGACCACGGCAGCGCAGAAGCAGACTTATTACGAGGAAGCGGATCAGCAGGCGAAGCTGCTGATGGGCCGAGATCCTGGCAATCTACAGTGGCGTGCGTGGGGCATGCGGGTGGCTAAGGAACTGGCCATGCTAGCAGCAGCCGCTCAAAACCCCGCCCAAGAACGCGCTTGGGTGCTAATCGTAGCGGAACGCGCCCTGCCGCTGTATCGCACCTATGCCACAGACCTGAGATATGTGCGAGCGCGAGCGACCTTCGGCATTTTCTGCGGTAATTATTTCCTCAGCCATCACGAGGATTGGTCGCTAATCATCCCTCACTTCGATGCGGCCATCCGCGCGCTCAAACTCATTAGCGAATTGGAACCCTCAACAGCCAATCGCGAAAAATTCGCACAGCAAAAGCAGGCGCTCTTCGAAGGGATCACCAAAGTGCGTGGTTCCGAGGAGGCGGCGGCATGGCTAGCAGACCTGCAAAAATGAACCTCATCACGCCCCCGCAAAACTTTCACCCATAACCAAACCAAACTGTAACCTAAATATGAACATCTCATCACTCCTCTACACCTTTGTCGGCACCGTCACGGCGGTGAAATATTATCTCACCCACGCTCCCACGCCTGCTAGTGCGGCGGCCTTGGCCGCCAGTGACCAACTCCATGCCATCAGCGAGACGTTGCTGGCCGCAACTTGCGACGACATCAGCGATGCGAATTTCAAGGCGCTCTACGCGGATCAAGTAGTGGGGGTCTTAGAAGCCGTGGAAGCCCTCCGCCAGATCCCTGGAGGTGATCTCCCAAGCCTCCTAAACTCCTTGCTAGAGTATTTCTACGCCGCCGCCGATGCCCTCATGGGTGGTGGTGGTGGTCCGCATGGCCCCTGGGATCCAAGCATCGGGAGTATCACTGGATTCTAATTTAAAGCGCCTCCCCGTGGAGGGCGGGGTGCCGAAACCCACGCCACGCAAAGCTTAAGGCTCTGCACGGATGCTGGTTTCCTAACGTCGCCCTCCACAGCTCCACGTTTGAGCTGCCGTTACCATGCCACACATCCCAGCTTCGTTCATCCCATCATGACAGATACCTCGGACACCACCGACAACTCCCGCTTGCACCTCTCCGTGCCCCGGCATCTCCAAGACTATAACGGCTATTGTGGTCCGGCGTGTGCATTGATGGTGAGTGAATCCCTAGGCCACACGAAGGCTGAGGTGGACTTTGCGCAGAACGAGATTTTCCGACGCATCCGTAAGTTTGCGCAGGAATCCCAGGATCGTCGTCCGGTGAAATCTCCGGCGGAAAGTCTGCTAGCGCTGATGAATGCGGGAGGGACGGAGGCGACGGTGCGTTGGGAAAAGGCGTTCGATCCCGAGCCGCTACCCATCGCCCAACGCATCCAGCGCGCCATCGTATCCCTGCGGCAGCCGTGTCTGATGCTGATTAGCAAGGGCATGCATTGGGTGGTGGCGTTTGGGCGCATGACCAAGGACGATGGCACGCCTGCGGGTCTGCTGTTGCGAGATCCAGCGTGGGCGGGGATGCCGAAATTCTACGGTCTCTCGATCTTTCCTAACAAGCCATCCGTCATCCACACGGCTAGTCCATGCGCTTGCCTAACCTCCGACAATCAGCCTGGCACCGTGCATGAGCGCTACCTCGCCATGGACGAAGTGCTGAGCCCACGCGGCCTGCAAGGAGCCCCGGACTGGGAAGGCGTGGGGGCGCTGGCACTGCTGCCAGTGCCAGCCACGGCCACGGAGGCAGCTCATGTCTAGTCCAGACCTAGGCCAGATCGCCCTGCAACAAACGCGCGCGCACGGCCTCTGGGGTCGCACGGACTCTCCGCCGGATTGGCAACAGGCGCTGAACGGAGCGAACGCGGGAGATCCCATTTTAGTCAAAGACCCGAATGACCGACGGGATGATTTCTACCTCATCCCATTTCATCCAGCTAAGACCAGCATCCGCACGGCGTATGTCATGTTGGATGCCGCCACGCTGAAACTGCGGGAGGCATCCCTGCTGGATCATTGGCCGCACTTGACCTATCCAGATCAACGAGATTGCCAACGGGCGTCTGAAGAGGCTCTTGTCCTAGCCGATGGGACGGTGGCCAAGTTCCGTCCCCAAGACTTCCGGGCGAACCGCAAGAACTTGGTCTGGCAAGCCTCCGCAGCGTCCATTCTGCCGTATTGGCCAGTGCGGGAATTGATCGTCCCACATCCGCAGACGGGCGAGCCGACCTCAGTTTATGTAACGCAGAAGGGCGATGTCTATGCACAGTTATTGCCAGACGAACTGCCGACGGTAAGTAAGCTCCCCGGTAAAGGAATCAACAAAGGAATCAAGACCCTGTGCGGCCTCGGGGCTGTGGCTGCGGCGGCAGCAGCATTGATGGTGTGGATGCCTCAAACGCGGGTAACCGCACCGTCACCGCCCGATGCATGCCAGCCACCAGAGCCGATTGCAGTCACCACAGTGACCGTCAATGGAGCCATGGTTTCGTGGCCCAGGGTGCCGGGAGCGCTGAGCTATAAAGTAGAATTATTACCGCAGGATGCGAAGCATTGGGTCACCGCCAACGCATCGGTCAAAGGCACGAGGTTTCAATTACAGGAATTGGTGGAAGCCTCGAATTATGTGGTGCGCGTGTCCACGAACTGTGCGGCAGATACCTCACCGCCCTCACCTGAGACCGAATTCGCTACTCTGCAGATCACAACCCCGTCCACCGAACATACCACGCTGCAAGACGCCATAGATGCGGTCAAAAACGCGCATCTCGATCCGCGCTCTGGTAAACTGGGACCGCTGCGTGGACTGCTCACCGAGCTGGGGAAAACCCGAGATCAAGGGGCTCAGGCCAAAATCGTGCAGAAGATCAAACGCCTCATCTCTGCTAGCGACCCTAACGAGAATCGCCCTCCTACCGATTCCGTGGAACCCAAGCCAGATCACCCGCTCCCGGTTCCGTCCGCTCCCACCCCACTGGGACCAGACGGGAACCCCGGCCCTGCGCCAGCGGATCCCGCCCCGCCCCCGCCACCCACCAAGCCAGTCCCCATCCCCCGCCGTGGATTCCTCTCGCGTGAACCCTAACCCATCATGGCCACCCTCAAACAACACTTTGATCGCATCGCCATCATCTCCCTGCCGGATCGCACGGATCGTCGGACGCGGTTAATGGAGCATTTAAATGTCGGTGGACTAGCCGATCCAGCAGACCTCACCTGGGTAGCCGCAGTGGATGGTCGAGCCGCATCCATTCCTTCGTGGTGGCTGGCTGGTCCGGGTGCGTGGGGTTGCCGTGCCTCCCAGTGGAAGGCCATTTCCGCAGCGCAGCGAGATGGTGTGGAGCAGCTTTTAATCTTAGAAGACGATGCCTGTTTCCATCCCCGCACGGCAGAGTGGTTGCCAGAGATCATGCGCCTCCTGCCGGAGGATTGGGATCTATTTTTTTTAGGCGGGCAACACCTGCTGCCTCCGCAGCCCACCGCTCATGCCCGGCTGCTGGAAGGCCGCTACATCACCCGCACCCATGCCTATGCGGTGCACCACCGGGCCTATGCCACCTTGCTAGCGGAGATCGGCAACGATGCTAGTTACGAGGCGCATCCGAAGTGGCACGTCGATCATCAGCTAGGCCATGGTCAACGCACTGGCCTCTGGAAAGCCTATGCGCCCGCGTGGTGGCTGGCCGCCCAGGATGAGGGAGAGAGCAACATTTCCCTGCATCAAGACCAACGTCGTTGGTGGCAAGAAGGCCGGGACTACTGGCGGCTGCCCTTCGTCACCCAGATGGATCCAGCCCTGCATCCACAATGGCTTTGCCCACCCGGGCTCGCGGTCCCAGAGGACCCCCTGGCCCAAGCGGTTTGGCTGCGGGATCTCGCGCGCGAGGCTTGGCAACAGGGCCGATTGCCCACGTGCCCTCTTCCCGCCGAGCAAATCACGCGCCTCTGGCCCGGCGGAGTGCGCGCGCCGCA
Source organism: Verrucomicrobiales bacterium (assembly GCA_043757865.1). Classification (GTDB taxonomy): domain Bacteria; phylum Verrucomicrobiota; class Verrucomicrobiia; order Verrucomicrobiales; family V1-33; genus JAGNEJ01. Next base: position 35,297 of record JAYVOP010000312.1, read on the forward strand.
AGATCCCCAGGAACTCGCCCACCTAGCCGATTATCCCGCCAATGGTCTCTTTCCCCACCCGTTCTCCACCGTGTTAGGAAATTAGTCGCGGCCCCTGCAATTTAACAAATGTGGAGATCCATTCCGTGGTGGCCACCGCCCGCCACTCCACGGAACGAAGGTCACGTTAAGGCTTAACTTTTTTGTCCTGCATCCACCCCATGAAAGGAAGGGGATCAGGCTTGACGACATTTCCCCGATCTTGTAAATCCCCCTCCTAACGGGTCACAAATATCTCGATCCGCCAACCAACTAACCATAACACTACCAACTAACCTACCATGAAATCTCTCTCTCTGTTCGCCCTGGCGATGCTCTCCGTTGCTGGCACTGCCCAAGCTGCTCCACCCGTGGCACCGGAAGGTGCGGGCTGGTTCTATGACGTTTCTGCTGGCGGCCTCTGGCTGCAAGACTTCGATGTGTCCTCCGGGGTCAAAGGTAACTTCGACACTGGTTTTGGCGCTAACCTGGAACTCGGCTACCACCTGGGCAACGGCTTGGGTTTCGGCGTGGATCTGGGCTATTATCACGCTGACTTTGGCAGCGTCCAAGGCTTTGGCCAAAACATTGATATCAATGGCGACATTAAATTGGTCCCCATTCTGGGGAATCTCCACTATGATGTGAAACTCGGTGGGGGCTTCTCACTGAATCTCGCAGCGGGCATTGGCGGCGTGTATCAATCCACCTCGGTTAGTGGGGTCGGCAGCGCCAATGTGAGCGCCAGTGAGGACTCCTGGGAACTCGGCTTCCAAGGCCTCGCAGGCTTCAGCTACCACATCAGCGATGGCGTGTCCCTGGGGGTTGGCTACCGGTATATCAACGTCGGAGGTGCTGATGTCGAGGGCCACATGATCCAAGGCAGCTTGAACTTCCGCTGGTAAACCACCGCGCTGGGCCTCACTAAGCCTCCTCTCGCACCACCCAGTCCCGCCCCCGGGGCTGGGTGGTTTGCGTTTCCCCATTGGGGTGAGGGAGGCTTGGACTGGCGGACTGGAGTCCGCGCTCCGGCCGCGCCAGTGATGATTCGCTTGTCATGGTTGAGGGACTGGTGTTATGGGTGGCGGATGGACTTACTGGAATATGATGTGGTGATCATGGGCGGGGCCTTGGCCGGAGCGAGCATGGGCTTGCTGCTGCGTCGGGCGCTGCCGACTGCGCGCGTGCTGATCGTGGAGCGGGCGACTAAGAGTGACTTTAAAGTAGGTGAGAGCACGTCAGAGATTGCGGGCTGTTTCCTCTCTCGCGTGCTGCGGTTAGGATCGTGGCTTTCCCGTGAGCAAATCACGAAAAACGGGCTGCGTTTTTGGTTTAATTCGGAGGGAAATACCTCGTTAGGCCGCTGTGCGGAAATGGGGCCGAAACTGCAAGTGCGCTTGCCCGCGTGGCAGTTAGACCGCAGCACGCTGGACCCCAAGGTGCTCTCCCTAGCCGTGGAGGCGGGCTGTGATCTCTGGCGACCCGCCACCGTGCGGACGACGAATCTAGAGGCGGCGGACCACGCGCTAATCACCATTTCTAAGGATAACGAGACGCACACGGTGCGCTGCCGCTGGCTCATCGACGCCTCGGGCAAGGCCGCTGTGCTAGCGCGACAACGCGGCACGTTGGAGACGCTGACAGAGCACCCCACCTCCTCCATGTGGGCGCGCTTCCAAGGCGCAGGCGACCTGGATGATGAGGCCTTGATTGAGCAGTATCCGCAGCTAGCGGAGCGCGTCTGGTCGCAGCGTGCCACGGCTACGAATCACCTCACCGGCTATGGCTGGTGGGCGTGGATCATCCCGCTGCGGGGTGGGGAAGTGAGCATTGGCCTAACCTGGGACCGCCGCATCTTCGAGCCGCCGACGGAGGGCTCCATCCCAGACCGACTGCGGGCTGTGTTAAATGAGCATCCGGTGGGCGCTTACATCTTGAAAAACGCCACGGTGGTGGAGCAAGACGCGCGCATTTACAATCAACTAGCCTACCACAGCACCCAAGTCATGGGGCCTACTTGGGCAGCCGTGGGGGATGCCGCTGGTTTCATGGACCCGCTCTATAGCCATGGGATTGATTTCATTGCGAACACGGTCTGGGCGGTGTCGCGCGTGGTGCTGAATTCCCTGCGTGGCGAGGACGTGGCGCAGCAGGTGCGGGCGTATGATGCCAGCTATCAAGAGAGCTTCCGCCGCTGGTTCGAGGCCTTGTATCAGGATAAATATTACTACCTGGGGGATGCGGAACTGCTCACGGCGGCCACGCTCATGGACGTGGGATTTTACTTCCTGGGGCCGGTGCGTTTGATCTATCAAAACCACGCCACGGAAATGATCCATATGCCTTACAATGGCCCGGCGGGCAGCTTCGTGGCGCGGATCATGCGGATGTATAATCGTCGGTTAGTGAAGCTGGCGCAGCGACGGAAAGCCGCCGGCATCTACGGTCGGCGGAACGTCGATATGAACTACATTTTCCGGGAAAGTTTTATGCCCAGTGTGAAGTCGCTAGGCCTCGTCTGGGACGGCTTTAAACTGTGGATGAAGTGTGAGTGGAGCACGTGGCGCGCCCAGCGGCAACAGCCACGGCCCACGCCCGCCGCAGTGGACCTAACGATGCCGGAGGTTTGTCCAGAGCGTTAATTTATGGGGGAAAGAAACTGCCTAACGCACTCCCTGCGCTTTCGCTCTGGCGAAGCTGCGAACACATTACGAGTGGAGCCGACGAGCCTCGTTTTAAACACCTGTCTGCCGCGCCTAGCTGGACCGGAGGAGGAAATCCTCGCCCAGGGCCAATCCGTGCAGGAGCCCCTGCTGCACGGCTCCGGCACGCTGGCTGGGGTGCTAGTGAGCGAGGGTTCGGGAGACCTAGCCGCAGCCTCCCGGCAACTCTACGCGCGGCTGTTAGGGATCACTCAGGGCCACGAACTTTACCGCGTGTGGAATTTCGTGCCGCAGATCAACGCGATGACGAATGGGCTGGAAAATTACCAAGCCTTCAACGCTGGCCGCCATCAGGCTCTAACGGCTGGATGGGGTGCGGAGCTACTGCCGCGCTTGCCTGCGGCCTCAGCGTTAGGCACGCCCGGAGGAGCCTTGGCGTTGGCTTTCGTGGCCGGACAGCATCCCGTGGAGCATTTTGAAAATCCCCTGCAAGTCCCCGCCCTGCACTATCCAGAACAGTTCGGTAAGATTCCTCCGGCTTTCGCTCGCGGTAGTGTCGTCACGCATCCTCATGGCACCACGTGGCACCTCTCCGGCACTGCCAGCATCCGTGGGCACGCCACCTGTGGCGCGGACTTCCCCACCCAAATGCAGCATACGTTAGAGAACATTGCCGCTGTGTGCAGCCGCATGAACGTCCCCACCACACGTCAGGCCCAGTGGAAAATTTTCTTACGTCATCCTCACGATCTCACCCATTGCCAAGCCGCCTTTGCTGCGGCTTATCCGCAGGATCTCCCGCAGGCCATCTTTCTCCAGGCGGACATCTGCCGGGCGGATTTACTGGTGGAGATCGAAGCCATTTTCCATCAACTCCATCCCCTATGAAACTCCGCTCTCTCCTTGCTAGTCTCGCCCTGTGTGTCCCCACGCTCCACGCGGAAAACCCGGAAGACCTCTGGTCCTTCGATGTCGAAACCGCCTCCATCTGGCGCATCTCGCATAACACGAACATCAACTACACCGTGCTGCCACAGATCTTTTCCCTACGCTCCAAGGCCTTTCTCCAGACCACTTTCCTGAACCACGAACTCACGCTGCGGAATCGTTTCAGCCTCCTTATCGAGCCCATCGCCAAAGGGCCAGAATCCATCTACGTCGGCCTCTCGGCGGCCCCGTCTATCGAGTATTGGTTGCAGCCGCACGAACTCTGTTGGTTCACCAGCGTGGGCGGCGGATTCGGCCTCATTGATAGTGGAGATGTTCCCGGTGGCCAGGGGCGGGACTTCACCTTGAATTGGTATGCCAGCATGGGCCTGCGTTACTACGTGCGCCCCGGCTTCGCCCTCACCGCCGGAGCCTTCTTCCAGCACCTCTCCAACGGCGGAGCCACCGATCCCAACCCCGGCCTGGATGCGCTAGGCCCCGTCCTCGGCGTCTCCTATGCATTTTAAACAGAAGTAAAGCCACCCGCTGGTCGGCTCTAGATCCCCTCACCAACTCTGCGGATTATCCGCCCAAGTATTGAAATCCCCGTCCGGCCCCGCACTCCAGATGATGGCTCGCTTCCCACGGATCTGCTTTGGGAGATGCACATTAGGGAGTGCGCTGGTGGCCGGATTCAGGATGGCTCCATCATCATCGGTATCCATAAGAATACGATACGGGTGGCCCCACGGATCAGTGAGCGTGGTATGATCTGGATCGTCCCCGAAGTGGATGCCGTTGATATATTGCCCATCCACTAACTGGGCTGTTCGGAGCCCATCAATGTAGTTCAGTTTCCGAGGATTGTTGGAGTCTCCCGACAAACAACTGAGCAACCCCGGCTCATCCAGCGTGCCTGCCCAGTCCGCGCTGTTTGATAGTAGCGGGAGCGGGAGGTGGTTGTAGTCGCTGTAAAAGGAAGTGATAGCACCTGCGCACTCCACGCACATTTTCCGTGCGGTGGCTGCGGGGCGCATTTTCAGAACTTTGAAGCCACCCAAAGTAGAAACGAAACATACGAACAATAGCCACACGATCAAAATTACCAAGCACACCCTAGCAATGCGTTCAACGCAGGGCGTGGGTGATGGATCAGGTGCAGGTGGTGAGATCTCAGCCATGCCGAACACCCTGCCCTAACCGCCATGCGCTTGTCCAGAAAAAAAGTAGGATGCTCCCTGGTGCGGCCTTGGCAAGTCGCTGCGATGGCTGCGCGGGCTGTTGCGCGAGTGCTCCGGCCCCTTGCTGTTGGAGCCATGGGTGCTCGATGTGGATACCACCATCAAGCCCATCTATGGCCACCAAGACGCAGCGAAGCAGGGATACAACCCGGCCAAACCCGGGCGGCCCAGCCTTCCTATCACCGTTACTTCATCGGCACTCTGCGCGTGTGTTTGGATGTGGAAGTGGAGGCGGGCGATCCATGCGCGGCCCAGCACGGTCCTGCGGCCCTCTGGCGACTGATTGATGAGTTGCCCGCTGCGCAACGCCCCGCGTTCATTCGTGGTGACTTGGCCTATGGCGAGGAGAAGTTCATGAACGCGTGCGAGGAGCGTGGGTAAAAGTATCTCTTCAAGCTGCGGCAAAGCCCCAAGGTCGAAGGCCTCGTCAAGCTGTTGGAGAAGCGCGAGCGCAGTGCGGGGCAGGACGCAGGCCAGGGCTTTGCGGGAATCGAGAGCGGATTGAAGCTCAAAGCCTGGAGCCGCGAGCGTCGCGTCATCGTGCTGCGTCGTCCCATCACAGAACTCATCAAAGAGCCTGATTTCGAATGGTTGATGATCGACGCCCCCCATGTCAAAGCGCATGCGCACGCGGTTGGAGCGGTGGGCGGCAATGAGGCGATCGGCCTCACAAAAGGGGGCGCCATACCAAGATCCATCTGGCTGCGGATGGCATGGTCTGCCAGTCCGAGTCCTTATTACAGCAGGTTCCGTGGCAGAATGCACGCAGGCTGCTAAGTTGATTGAGGGGATCGCTGCCACCGCCCTCCCCGCCGACAAGGCCTACGATACGAACGCCATTGTAAACCAATCTCAGGCTGCAGGAATCGAGGTGGTCATCCCGCCGAAGGCCAACCGCAAGCAGCCGCGTGGCTACGATGATTATCTCTATAAGTTGAGACATCTGGTGGAGAACGCCATTCTGCACCTCAAACATCGGCGCGGCATTGCAACACACTACGCTAAGCACGCAGCTTCTTTCCTTGCCGCCGTCCAATTTCGCTGCGCCTGTCTCTGGGCTTACATATTGTGACGACACGATCTAATTCAATTAAGCACAGTGACTGCTAGCAGCTAGCTAAAAGAATTAACTTAATACAGTCGCTTTTGTCACGCTGCGGGATTGCTTTCGGTTGATTTAGGTCACTGTCTTTTATGTCACTGTCTAATTTATCACATAAGGAAAATTGCCCAATCAATGCTTGGAGTGCATATAGTGCCGCTAAATCTATTCAAAGCGGATCAATTTATCACTACACTACTAAACTATGTTTAAGCAACTCAACCAACTGCGCCAATGGATTTCTCAAAGCGCACGAGAACTAATAAACGCCCAAGCGTTCACGGCTGTAGCCGCTACTGGTCTGTTCACATCTGCGGCGTTGGCTGCTCCGCCTGTGCTGGTTAGTTACTCCTCTGCGGGAGCTACCTACACACAGAATTTCGATTCGCTGGTCTATAGCGGTGGCGTTGCCGTTAATGGCGGGGCGACGGCTACGATTGGAAATGCTACCGGGAATCCGACGACGGCTCGGAGTTATAATGTGACCGCCTATGCTGCGAATGCGCCATGGCTGATTTCTGATCCTGCTATTGACGCCACGGCAACTGGCACCAAAACGGCGTTTGGCGCAGGCCTGGCGGGTTGGTATAGTTCTGCTGGGGTGAAGTCACAAATAGCAGCCAACGAAGGGAGTCAATCCACTGGTGGACTGGTGAGCTATGGACCATTGACGAGTTCGAATCGCGCGCTGGGATTAGTTTGCTCTAGCAGCAATGGGAACACGGTGTTTGGACTTTGTTTGAAGAATGACACTGGGCTGAACCTGACGCGGGTAAATCTTTCTTTCACGGGAGAAGTATGGCGTCAGGGGACGCTTAATAAGTCACTTACTTTCGGATACCTTATTGATAACACGGGCGCGGCTACACTGCCGAATGCAGCAGCTACAGCAGATACTCAAGCCGTGGGAACCACGCTGGTTTCCAGCTTGAGCGTCACAGGGGTGCCGCTGGCTGGCACCACGGTAGCGGTGAATGGACTGCTACCAGCCAATCAACAGGCCAAAGGCGTGACCAACATGACCATCCCGAACTGGGCTCCTAACGGCATCCTGTGGCTTACCTGGGACATGTTTGTGGCGGGAAATGGTCATGGTTTGGCGATAGATGATCTCACTTTCAGCGCCACGGAAGTTTCTACTAATGCCAATCTAGCTTCCCTGGTTCCCAGCCCTGGAGCGCTGAGTCCAAGCTTCGACTCCGCCATCACAACTTACACTGACGATGTTGCCAACCCTATTTCGAACATCACCTTCACCCCTACTACGGCCAATGCCGCAGCCACGGTGCAAGTGCGCGTGAATGGTGGCGCTTACGCTACCGTTGCTTCGGCTAGTCCTAGCGCCTCGCTCAGCCTGCATACAGGAGCTAACACGGTCGATGTGAGAGTGACGGCACAGGACACAACGACGATCAAGACCTACACTACCACCGTCAACCGAGCGCTCAGCAGCACTGCCAATCTCTCGGCATTGGCACTCAGTGCGGGTGCGCTGGCTCCTGTTTTCAACGCAGGCACGAACACTTACACTACCAATGTCGGCAATGCGACGATGCTGCTGAATGTTACGCCGACAGTGGCTGATGCGACCGCCACAGTGCAAGTCCGCGTGAATGGCGGTAGCTACACCATGACATCTTCTGGTAGTCCGACTGCTGATTTGGCGCTCAACGTAGGGGCCAATCCCATAGACCTCAAAGTAACCGCTCAGGACGGCACCATTCGAATTTACACTGTCACTGTGATGCGCCAAGCCAGCAGCGATGTTGATCTGTCCGCCCTCACCCTCAGTGCGGGAGCACTTTCCCCCACCTTTGATGCAGGCACGCTTAGCTACAGCATTGCGGTGCCTAACACGGTGGTGGATACTACTGTTACGGCTTCTGCCAGCCTTACTTCCACTATCACCGTCAACGGAACGTCCGTTACTTCTGGAACGGCTAGCGCTCCCATTTCCCTGAACATAGGGGCCAATCCCATTGACGTCATCGTGACAGCTCAAGACCTGGTCACCATGCGCGCCACCAGGGTCACGGTAAACGTTTACGTGCCTGCTGCCATCACCACACACCCTACTGGCACCACGATAGCCAGTGGCAATACCGCCACCCTTTCCGCGGTGGTAGCGGGGACTCCTGTTCCCACGCTGCAATGGTATAGCGGCATCAGCGGAGATACGAGCACGCCCATCGGCGGAGAAACCTCAGCTTCCTTTACCACGCCAGTGCTCAGCGCTTCGGCCAACTACTGGCTGCGTGCCACGAACATCGGAGGTAGTGTTAATTCTAACACCGCCGCCGTCAACGTCACGGTGCCACCAGCATTTACCACGCAACCCGCTGCGGCCACCACGATTGCCACGGGCAACACGGTGACTCTCTCTGCAGCCGCCACTGGAAATCCTGCTCCCACCTATCAATGGTATATCGGAACCACTGGTGTGCTCACCACTCCGGTGGTTGGTGAGACGTCATCCAGCTTCACCACTCCAGTTCTTACTACTACAACGCGTTACTGGGTGCAGGCTAGCAACAGTATGGGCACCGCCAATAGTGGCACTGCCGTAGTTAATGTGACTTCTCCCGCCATCATCGTTACACCACCAACGGACACAGCCGTGGTCACAGGATCCCGTGCTGGATTCCGTGTCGTCGCATCTGGTGCTCCTACTCCTACCTTCCAATGGTATGTCGGAAATACTGGAGACATCAGCACACCATTCAGCCCCAGCGGAACGGCTGCTGTTTTAAATACACTCCCGCTTACGGCTCCTGCTAGTTACTGGGTGCGCGTGAGTAATAGCACGGGCACCGTGGACAGTGCCACCGTCTCTGTCGCCATCCTCCCTCTGTCTGATTACACCAGCTCCAATCGTGACGTCACCGCGCCTAACACGGGCCCATGGAATCCTGCGGGCATCAATTTAAATGGCACGCAATTTATCAATCTTGGCTTACAAGGCGTCGGACGCTTGCCTGCCACTGCCATTGATCCCGCTACGGGCGAGTCCCTCGGCTCCATATCCGATCTCCAAGTTTCAAACTTCTCCAGGCAGCCCGATGGAAGTTATAGCGGAACGTTCCAGACCCTGCCGGATCGGGGTTACAATGCTGGTTCCGTGTTTTCCAATTATGCTGCCCGGATCAACGCCTTCAATTTCACGTTCCGACCCTACACGGCTAACGCTCCAACGACCGCACAGAATCAGATCACCATGACCTTTGCTGGTGCCACCCGTTTCACCTATGACAACGACGGCAATCCCAGCACGCCACTCGTTTACACGACAGGCCTTCTGGCCACTGGAACTGCTAGCCTCTTTGGCACCACTGTGCCAGTAGCCACTGGAAATAGCACTCAGAGCGATGGCATTGTGGCAGACCGCCTTACATTAGACTCCGAAGGCCTAGTCCTGGATCGTCGCGTCGGGAAATCTGGCTCCGGCTGGATTGGTGATGAATACGGCGGTTACATTTACCACTTCAATGCGGCTAAGCAAATCGACGGCCAACTTCAGTTGCCCCAAGCACTTGTGCCGCACGCCTTGATAGATCCGCTCAACCCACTTGGCGGCACGACCACCAATTTCGCGGCTGATCCTCCGGCCAATGGCCGCCGTATCAATCAAGGCATGGAAGGCCTGAGCCAAAGCCCAGACGGCACCAAGCTCTTCGGCCTGCTGCAAAGCGCCACTATCCAAGACAGCGGTCCAGGCAATCTCGGTCGGATTAATACCCGCCTTGTTGTTTACAATGTCAGCAGCACAGATCTGCCGAACGATCCCGCCCAACAATACATTCTCCAGCTGCCCCGCATTGATACCGATGCCGTGGCCGGTGTGGATCGTAATGGCGCGCAAAGCTCCATCCTTGCGCTGAATAATCACCAGATCCTAATCCTAAGCCGTGACGGCAATGGACGTGGCTCCCTTGGCTCACCTGTATTTAAATCCATCTTGCTCGCTGATACCGATGGCGCGACTAACATCGACGGTCTCTATGATGCCGAATCGGATGCCGCCGCTCCTAACGGTGTCTTAAACGGCAGCATCATCCCGCTGAGCTGGAAAGAAGCTCTGAACTTACTTGGGAAGCTTAACCTCAGCATTACGGACATCGCAAAATTTGGGCTTAACCTCAATGCGGATGCCGCTAGCGACATCAATTCTCTGTGTGAAAAATGGGAGGCCCTCGCCCTCACCAACGCCAACGATCCAGCCAACCCCAACGACTTCTTCCTGTTCGTGGGCAACGACAACGATTTCCTCACTGGCACCACGGATCCACTCGATACCGCGCATAAAGGCTACTACCTAGATGCCAACAATGCCACCCAACCTTATGGCGTAGGCTTAGAAAACGACACCATCATGCTGGCCTACCGCGTGCGCATCGTTTCTCCAGACATTACGGCCTTCGCTGGTGCTAACACCGCCTCCCCAGTGCTGGCTGACGCCCAGCCCACTGCCCTCAGCTTCAATAATAGCGCAGCTCGCACGAAGAGCATCACTATTAAAGACAGTGGAATTACCAACTTAACGCCCATCACTACCAGCATCGACGGCCCTAATGCGGCAAACTTCAGCGTCACCACCGCACCAGCCTCCAGCTTGGCTCCTGGTGCTTCCAGCACGTTAGTTATTACCTTCAACCCAACGACCACTGGTGTGAAAAACGCCGTCCTCCACATCCTTAGCAATGCGGGTGGCACGCTGGCTTCTTTTGATATCAACCTCACTGGCTCAAGCGCGGTTAGCTTTACCGGCATCGCTTCTGGTGATGCAGATACCAGCAGTGCCATCCTCTGGGCACGGGTAAATGAAACTCTGACTACTCCTCTGACCGCTCAAGTTTCCACAGACGCTACGTTCTCTGGCGCTTACCTGACCTTCAGCGCAGCGCCAGTTGCTCCGGCAGATTACACCACCAAAGTAACTGCTACAGGCCTGACCGCTGGCACCAGCTACTTCTACCGCTGGGTGGCGGATGCCTCTGGAGAAATGAGTAATGTGGGCCGTTTCAAAACGCCGCCGACTGCCTCCACGGCTGCTCCGGTTCACTTCGCATTCAGTGGTGACATTGATGGCCTCATCCGTCCCTATGCGTTAGCTTCGCAGATTCCAGCGCAAAATCTAGACTTCTACATCAACCTTGGCGATGTCATTTACGAGAACGCTAGCAACCTCACTACGAGCGGTGCCCACAATGGTGCCACATGGTTAAACTCGCCCTCCGTCACACTCTCCAATGACGCGCTAAACTTCAATGGCGTGCCGCGCGCGTTCATACCTGCTGGCGCACCCTTTGCCACGCAGGCTCAGCTCCGGACGGATTACGCTAAGAAATATCGGGAGAATTTTCTCCCTGTGAACGCTGGGGGTCAGAACTCTCTGCAAGATTTCTATGCGGCCCAAGGGAACTACACCACATGGGATAATCACGAGTTAGGAAATCGGAAATACATCGATGGTGGTGCTGCTGCTGGGGGTTCAGTCGGTGGTGCTGCGGGCACAGATATGCCGACCGGACGTGGGGTGGATGCACGTAACAATGGTGCTGGCAACATTGGTAATATCAACGACGTCAACATTTCTTCAACGGACATTATGAATCGTTCGCTGGGCTTCAAAGCCATGCGAGATGTCTTCCTGAACTACCAGCCAATCGCAGACCGTGGCATGATCTCCGCACCAGCCGATCCTCGCACGGATGGCACGCCACGCATTTATTCTGCCACAGCTTGGGGCAAGAACGCCACCTACATCAACACCGATGCAAGATCCTATCGGGATATTCGTTTGAAGAACGCCACGGCCTCTGCGGACGATACAGGCGCACGCGCTGATAACCCTAACCGCACTTATTTGGGTGCCACGCAGTTCGCTTGGTTAAAACAAAAATTACTGGACGCTCAAGCCTCTGGCACCACTTGGAAGTTTGTTTCCATCTCTGATCCTATCGACCAGATCGGCCCCATCAGCGGTGCGCTTACGCTCACAAATCTGCCTAGCTTCGGCACTGGCAGCACGTATGCTCCGGTGAATGCCGACGGTGGCAAAGCCTACATGGGCGGCTATCGTGCCGAGCGCAATGCACTACTGAAATTCATCGCTGACAACCACATCACTAACGTTGTGTTCTTGTCCACGGATGACCACCAGAACCGCATTAACGAACTTGCCTACTCACCCACTGGCCAGACCAATGTGCAGGCCTCCTATGTGAAGGTGCCGTTCTGTTTCTCCGTTGTCTGTGGCCCGTTGGGCGCCACTGGTCCGGATTTGATTACGAACCATACGTTCGCCATGGCGCAACAATACGCCAACAGCTTGTTCAATGCTCAAGTAGCCGCAGGCGTTGAGCCTAACGGTCTCATGGGTTATCCTGGCCTGCACGACCTTGTTCGGGATGGACACCCCGCCGCCGGCACCGCTCCAGAGTCCGTGGACTTCTACAGTCCAGATACGTTTAACTTCACCACGCTCGACGTAAGCGCTGATGGGAAAACGCTGTCCATCGCTAGCATCGGCATGGAGGCCACGGCCCAAAATGCAGGAATTGAATACAGCGCGGGCCCGCAAGCCAAGACGCTCTTCAGCTTCGCTATTGATGCGCAGACGAGCGCCTACGGCAGTCCCGTGCTAGCCTCCACGCAGGAAGAAACCGCTGTGGAAGTCACCCTCGCTGGCAACGTTGGAGATACCTTCAGCATCGTTTCCGCGCCTAGCGCCATCCAAGGCACCCTCAGCGTCATTGCAGCGGATAAAGTGACGTTTACACCAACGCCCAACTTCGCAGGTCTCGCCACTTTCATTTACCAATCCACGGACGGCATCACACCAGTGCTGCACGAGGTAACAGTGACGGTTGATCCTATTAACGATGCTCCGACTCTGGCCATCATTCCAGTCACAACCGTGAACAACACGGGTGCTACTACGATTAATCTAGTAGCCACCCCTGGTCCAGTAAATGAAGGCGCACAGACGCTGACATTCACTGCTGTTTCCT
>JAYVOP010000313.1:0-4022 GCA_043757865.1 Verrucomicrobiales bacterium
ACGGACCCCAATGGCGTGGCAAGTGTGGCGCTGGCGTATCAGATCATGACGCCCGGAAATTTCATTCCGAGCACGTTGCCGAAAGCGGTGTCGGCAGGAAATTTCGTCAACGTGGCCACGCCGTTGGCGGCTAATCCGGCGTTTGAACTAGCCGCTAATTGGACCACGGTGGCCATGAATGATGATGGTCTGGGCGATGATGCGTTGGGGGGCGATAACACGTTTACGGCCACCATCCCGCCGCAGGTGAATCGCACGATGATCCGGTATCGCATCACCGTTACCGACAATTTCGGCAACAGTGCACGGGTGCCCTACCCAGGCGATGCGTCGTTGAACTATGCGGCCTATATTTACAATGGGGTGCCGGATTATGAGGGCACCACGGCGACTGATTTGCAGAAGCTGCCCGTGTATCAATTCATCACGCGGAAGGTGGATTACGATCAATGCGTGGCCTACGATGCCGCGCAGCGCGTGGTGGCTGGAACGAGTTGGAATTTTGAAAACTGGGAAGGCGCGTTCGTTTATGACGGCGTGGTTTATGACCATTTACCGTATCGTTTAAAAGGAGCCAATGGTCGCTACGTGGCCTCTGGAACGGGCGGTGCCGGCAATGCCAAGCGGGCGTTCAAGGTCTATTTCAACAAAGGCTACGAGCTGCAAGCACGTGACCAAGCGGGCAATAATTATCCCACGACTTGGAATACCTTGGTCACAGAAAACCTCTGGGAGAATCGTGCTAGTTATTGTTTCTCGCTCAATGAAGCGGTGGATTTTTATCTCTTCAATCAACTTGGCGTGCCAGCTCCGTATGCCAACTTCGCGCACTTTCGCACGGTGATGCAAGCAGGCGAACAGCCGGATAAATGGCACGGAGATTTCTGGGGGCTGATGTGGGTGCATGAGGACTACGACCATCGTTTCCTCCAAGCGCATAATTTAAAGAAAGGGAATCTGTATAAGCTCACGCGGGATGGGGTGACGGGCACGGTGCAATCGCGCTATCAAGGTTCTTTCGCACCCGTGGATGGCTCAGACCACGATGATCTTTACACGAATCTCAAAGGAACCAGCCTGCCAGCCTATATCACAGGCCGCGTGGATCTGGATCGCTGGTGTCGGCTAGCGGCCTTTAATGAAGCCATCCGCAACTACGACTACTGGCCCAATGGCGATAACAACGCGGCGTGGTATTTCTATCCTAACTACAACGCAGGTAATGGCAACAAAGGCCAGATGTGGTATCTGCCGAACGACGTTGACGCCACGTGGGGGCCGACTTGGAACAATGGACACGACATTGTGCATAACGCGTTGTTTAACGATTTCATCAGCGGCAGCAACGATGGCGGAGACACCGGCACGAATCCCACCCTGTGGCCGCAGTATTTCAATCAAGTCCACGAGATCCGCTCGCTGCTCTGGCAGCCAGATCAGATCAATCCATTGATTGATCAATTTGCCGCCGTGATTCGGCCCATTGTGAACGCTGAATTCAAGCGCTGGGTGGGATCGCCAGCGGATGCGGGAAATTTCGATGGGCTGTTTGGCCCCAACAATACTGCGCTGAATGCGGTGGGGAGCACTGCGTTGGACTTGTATATCGCGGGGATGAAGGACTTCGCGTTCGATGCTAATAACAACGGCGGCGTCTGGCCCGGAGCCGACGTAGGCGTGGGCGGACGCGCGGCATTTATGGACACGCTGGGCGGCTCGTTAGGAGAAAACAATACGGTGTATCCGAACCCGCCGACGATCACCTTTGCTGGTGGCAGCGGGTATCCCGTCAATGACCTGCGCTTCGCCTCATCGGCCTTCAGTGATCCGCAAGGCGCAGGCACGTTTGCTGCGCAGCAATGGCGGATGGCGCAGGTGAATACCAGCGGCACTTATGTGGCCACGGAGCCGCGCTTGCTGGAGATCAATGCCAGCCACGATAGCGGAGAGAAGGTGACCTTAGCCACGGAATATAAATTTCCCGCCACCGCCTGCGAGCCCGGTAAACGCTACCGGGCGCGCGTTCGTATGAAGGACAACACGGGGCGCTGGAGCTTCTGGAGCGCGCCTGTGGAGTTCACGGCGGGGACGTTTGATCCCACTGCGTATGCTTCGCAGATCGTGGTTAGCGAAATCATGTATCACGCCACGACCGTGACCAACGCCGAGCGAGCCGTGGCCTCTGCGCAGGTGCCGGGACAGACCTGGAATGATGATGCCTTCGACTACGTGGAGCTGCGCAACGTCAGTGCTAGTGCGCTGGATCTCACGGGCTTCCAGTTCACGGCGGGCTTTAATTTCGCGTTCCCGTCGGGGACTACGTTGGCACCGGGAGCCGTTACGTTAGTAGTGGCCAACCTAGTGGCATTCAACACCCGGTATGGCACGGGCAAGCCGATCGCAGGCGTGTGGTCCAGCACGGATAAACTCAGCAACGGCGGGGAAACGCTCACGCTGAGTTTCGGCCTCGCCACCCCACCGATCATTAGCTTCGCCTACAACGATAACCCCGCGCTCAACTGGCCGACCACGCCCGACGGATTTGGCGCTAGTTTGGCGAAAATTTCCCCAGAAGATCTCTCGCGTGATCCCGCGTTAGGCATCAACTGGCGGGCGAGCAATCCTTCGCCTGGAGTGGATGACCGCGTGAGTTATCCGAGCTGGTTAGGAGCCATGCCCGCAGGGGATGGAAATCACGATGGCCTGGACACACTCGTAGAATATGCACTCGGTGGCAGCGCCACCGCCGACAACTCCGCCCTCATCCCCACCGCCGCCTTCCAGCCCTACACCGTGGCTGCCGCCACTAGCACCTACGCCACGCTAACCTTCCAACGCAGCATCCTCAATGACATCTGCACCCAGCACGTAGAGTTCAGCACCAACCTCAACACCTGGCCCATTCTCGGCGTGCAGGTCATGAGCACGGACAATGGCAACGGCACCCGCAGGGAAGTCTGGCGCTCCAGCCAGCCTGTTGAAACGAACACGCGAATCTTCGGACGGGTGAGGTTCACTTTGCCGTAGCGCGGAGAGAAGGGGGGCCGAGCAGCGGCTAGATCTGCACGCCTTGGCCGACCCATTTGGCGTGGAAAGCGGCATAGACTTTGGGGGAGATTTCGCTGGGTTTAATCTCGCTGCGGCCACCCCAGAAGACGTTGGTGTAGCTGACCGGGATGCCGCTGTCCACGAGGTATTGGTCGATGGCGGCTTTGTGCTCCAGCACGCGGGCTTTTTCGGTGCCGTGGATTACGGCCATGATGTTGACATTGCCAAACTTCGGCCCGCCTTCCCGCCAGTAGCAATGGGTGAGGATGTGGTGGCGGCCAATTTCTGCGCCCGCATGTTGCTGCATTCCTTCTGGCACCGCCCAGTGAAAGAGGCCGTTGAAACGGGTCACGCGTTGGCCGGTTTCGCTCGGTTTTACGTGCTCTAGAAATGTGGAAAAGCGGCCAATCACCCGCTTCTCATTCAGCGCGCGGGCGACTTCGACAAAGCGCTCCCGGCTCACGCCTGCCACCACCGCCCGCCCGGCCCAGGGATCGGCGGTGATTTCCGCTGGGGTTAGTTCTTCTTTTAGCGCTAGCAGCACGCTCCATTCTTCAGGGGTTAGGGCCACGGTGGTGGTGGTCTCCATGTGCGCGGGGGCCTCAGACCGTTCCCCGGGCTCCATGGTTTTCCGCCGCACGTGGCCGACGCCGAGGGCAAAGATGCCATTGGCGGGCATGAGGATGTATTCGTGCGCCCCGGTCAGGCGCTTGAGGGCATCCGCATGTTCCTCTAGGGATTGGCCTTGGGGAACCTTGAGGGTGGTCCAGAGTTTATATTCTGAGCCAGAAATTTCTCGGTCCGTGGAGCGGGTGACGACATGGCCGGAAAAGGGGTCTTCCCGAAACATGAAATCGAAGGTGGCGTCCAGTTTATCTGCATCCACGCGCCACGCGGTGAGGGCTCCGTGGGCCAATTTGGTGGCCAGCATGGTTTGCCGCACGCGGCGGATCACGCCCGCCTCTAGCATGGCG
>JAYVOP010000314.1:0-15152 GCA_043757865.1 Verrucomicrobiales bacterium
GCGGGGGCGACGAATGTGTCTCTCACCAAGTGGGGCAGCGGGCGTCTGACCATTGGCGATTCCGGCACTGGGCCAGACTTCAATTTACCGCTGGATGGCACGGTGGCTGGCGGCACGGGGCTCATCATTAACAAGGGCGTGGTGGATTTTAATACGGTTGAAAATAGCACCCTCCAGCCTCTGGTGGTGGCTTCCCGTTTCTCTGCACTGTCATCCTTTGCCGCCACGGGGGGCATCGTCACGCAATCCACGGTTACGATTAATAATGGCGGGATGCTGGTGCTGAATAGCGGCACCGCTAGCAAGCTGGATAATAATGTGATTCTGAATGCTGGAGGCGTGTTGGGCGGGCAGGCCGCGGCCCACTATATTGGGAATTACGAGGCCGTTGCTGGAGTCAATGTGCCCACCATCACGCTGAATGGCGGAACGATTCTGGCGCGGGATGCCTTCACCCCGCAGACGCAGCGGTTCCTTCGGATGCGGGACATTCTGACGGGCACTGGCACGGTAGATCTGCTAGCAGAAACGGCCAATAACTCTGGAGGGCGGATTGTCTTTGAGCGCGGAGATTTACAGGCGGTGAACACTTTCAACGGCACCTTCCGCTTGCTGGAAAATACCACGCTGGAAAGCAACCCACGGAACCAGTCTGCAAGCACGTTGGCTCTAGGTAAGCCGATCGGCAATGGCACTATTGAACTGGCAGGTTTTAATTCCGGCCTAGATCTCCGGGAAGCCACCACCGTGGCTACGGACCTGACGGCATACCAATCAAACACCCTCAGGCTCTCTACTCCTGGTCAGGGAGTAAATCGCTTGGCAGTGAGCGGGGGGACGGCTCCTAACTTCCATTTTGGAAATACAACATTTACCGGGAGCCAGTATTTGCAGACTACCGGAGCGGGCTCATACTACCGCACGGACAACTTAAATTTTGCTGCTAATTCCTCCCCCACGATTGACACTTGGTCCGCATCAATGCGGGTGGACAACGCGGTGAATGCGCCCACGGTGGACCTCACTAAGCTCTCTGGCACGCTGACTGCGGGGAATAACGATCTGCATTTCGCCAATGCCACCACGCTCAAGAGCCTGAACATCCGGTCCGGTTCTGTCATCCTAACTGGAGCCAATGGCACGCTGAGCACATCCGCCCCTATCATGATCAATGCAGGGCCAGCCTTCGTGCAAGGCGGTCTGATTTTGGATAACACCAACACCCTGTTTGCTGGAACTGCAGCGGCTAGCAATGCGACGCGCTTGGCTGCTTCCCAAGCCATCGAAATGCGCGGCGGCATCTTGCAACTCAAGACGCTGAGCGGCAGCACGGTCAATCAAATGCTCAACAACCTCACTGCTCCAGCGGGCTATGTGAACCTCGATGCGACTAAATCTGCGGGCACGGAAACAGCCACCATCACCCTGGGCGGGGCCAGTGGCTTGGGCAGCACTGCGGTGGCTAACTTCACGGGCACCAACCTAGGCACCGCGGCCACGGGCGTGGGGCAAATTTTCCTGCCTGCGCCTGTGGGCGTCACTGCCATGCCCTACATCGGGGCTCAATTCATCGTCGGTGGGAATACCTTTGCTAGCAACGGCACCAACGGCGTGCGGGCTGCCGTCAATGGCACAGATAACACGCTAGTAACCACGGGCGTGGACACTGCCTTTACCACTGGCACGAATATAGCACTCACCACGGCGGCTGTTACCATGACTATTAATGACAAAACGGTCAACTCCATCAGCCAAAACGTTACCGCTCTGAACACCGCTGGATTTAAATTAAATATTGAAAGCGGCGGGCTGCTCACACACACCACGGGAACCCAGATTAGCGGCACTGGTGCAGGCGGCATTACCGCAGGACCAGCCACGGGACCGGCTACGGCTAGCAAACTATTTCTCACCACCAATGCGGCCACGAATCTGAATGCCATTGTAACGGACAACCTCACGGGCGGTGCGCTGACCGTGGTGAAGAGCGGCACGGGCACCTTGACTCTGGGGAATCAGACGGGCGTCTCCCAAACCACTCTGGGGGTGCAGACGGGCACGCCCCATACGAACACCCTGACGGGCGGTTGGATCGTCAATGCTGGCACGTTAGACGTTTGGCAGCCATCCTATCTGGGCACGGCTTCTGCTACCAATAACATTACCTTGGCAGGCGGCACGCTGAGTCTGAATATGCTGCAAAATGCGGATCACGCGCAGTTTAATTTGGGTCACGATGTGAAGGTGGAAGCCAACTCATTCCTCTCCTGGGACAACAATGCGAGCACTGGCGCTGGCCTGCGCTTGAATAGCCAATTCAACATGGGCAACCTCGCGGTCAATGGCAGCCACATCCTCAGCTACGGTGGCTTTGACCAATACGATGTGCGTTTCAACAATGGGGCTAGTTTTGCCTCTGGCGCCATGCTGGAATCCGTGCTGCGGGATGGAAATGGGCACTTGATCATTAACGGAGCCATCACGGGCACCACGCCCACGTTTATTGCCGACCGCGCGGGTGGCGGCAGTCCTAACAGCACGATTAATCAGGGCTGGGGATCTGTCACCTTCGGCGGTGGAGCGGCTGATACCACGGCCACAGCGCTCACGGGTGATCTTTACATGGAAGGCGGCGGCCTGCGCCTGGATAAAGCAAATGGCACCAACGCTATCGGCAGTGGTAACATTACCATCAACGGCGGCAGCCTCTTCCTAGGGCCTGGCTCTAATGCCCAGACATATTCTGGCCAAGTGGGCGGGCAATACCAGAGCTTCAACGGCTTCGGGCTAGTGGCGGGATACAATGATGTGAGCATGAGCGCATCGGGTCAAAATCAAATTCCAGAAACTGCTAACATCACGTTGCTGGCAGGCAATTTATTTGAAAATAATCGCGTCACCAACGAAACCGTGGGCACCGTGACTATGAAGAATGGCCAGCTCAACCCCGGCCTGGGCGCGTTACAGATCAACACCCTCAATATTTCCGGTGGTAATCTAGCCCTGAACTCTGGGTCCAACCTCAAAGTGGGCACCTACAACTCCCTGGATGGCGCACCGAACATCAATATTCCTAACGGCACCACCGGGGCTGTCACGAGCTTTGAGGTCAATAACATCAACCTGACAGGCCAGGCGATTATAGTGAATCAAAGCGGAGCCGGGGCGAACTCTGCGGGGGGAAAGATGATCCTCAGCGGCACCTTGAGCGCGACCACCAGCGACCTCAATGCGGGTTCCTATACCTACGGCATCTTTATCCAGACGGGCAGCGGCTTCCGCACGCTCTCACAGAACAGCGTGCTGGATCTGGCGGGGGGGAACCGGTCCTTCAACATTAATGAGCAGGTGCAGTTCAGCCTCTCTACCAAAATAGTCAATGGCGGCATCATCAAAGATGGCAAAGGCTGGCTGGCGCTGGAACCATTTGTAAAGAACACCAACGCTGGTGATATGACCATCAACCAAGGCGTGGTCTTCGCTCGGGGTGGTGGAGTGCTGGGCGGCGCTTCGATGAACACCGTAAACAACACGGGCACCCTGCGGCTGGAAGATGTGGGAACCCTCACAGGAGAAAATTTCGCCCTCAGAGGCCTAGGGGCAGAAATCCCCGGCTCACGCGATGCAGGGGGTAACAATCCGCTCTTCGAAGAAGGTGCGCTGGTTAATGACCGCGGCTACAATACCATCATTGGGACCGTGGCCGTCTCCGGTGGCACCTCCATTTCCTCCCGCGCCTTGCAAGCAGGTGGCGCCACCGCCCCCTCTGCGGGTTGGCTGGCACCCGCTAATAATTTCGGTTATCTGGCCATCGACTCCGCTGCGGGCATCACTGGGAGTGGCGGGCTGACCCTCACAGGCTTTGCAGATGGCCGGGTGGCCAATGGCATCAACACTGGCACTGGCGGCACGCTATTAAAGACCGGTGCTGGCGACTGGGCGATCAATAACTCTAGCAGCTATGATGGCGTAACGGAAATAGCAGCCGGGAGCCTGACCATCGGGCATGGTGGCGCGTTGGGGGCCGTTGCGGGGAATACCACGGTGTTCGGGGGAGCCTCCCTACGACTCATGAGCAATATTTCCACTGCGGAAGCCATCACTATCAACGGAGCCGGAGCCAATGATGCATCTGGTGCGTTGGTGAATTTGGCCGGGAGCAATACAATGAGCGCTGACCTGACACTGGGACTAGCCAGCACCGTGCAAAGCCGTGCGGGCCTGCTCACCCTGACGAATGTAGTGGGCGGCAAGGCGCTGACCATCAATGGTTCTGGCAATACCACCATCTCCGGTACCACCACCACTACCAGCTTAACTAAGGGTGGCACGGGCACCTTGATCCTCAGCGGCACAGGAGCCATGACATCCGTGAGCGCCAATGGCGGAGTGACCGCCGTCACGGGTGGCAGTGCCATCACGGATAGTGCGGTGGTCACGCTAGGTGGCGGCACTCTGCGTGCAGACCTTGGCACAGAGACTATTGGCGGTTTGGTAGCAGGTGCAGGCGGCGGTAAGGTCGTCACGAACGGCGGAAACCTCGCCCTGGGAGCTATCACCCATGCAGGGGGCGGCTCGGTAGATTTCAGCGGAGCTGGCACCATCGGCGGCAGCGGCGTTGTAACGGGAGGCGTTCTGCCATACTCGACATTCGGAGGCACGAGCCATGCCACCATTTCTGGCGGCAATGTAGTCGCCTTTGCAGGCTATACCAATGCGGACACCGCTCAAGCCATTGCCTCGGGCGATAAGGAAATCACCGTGGGGGCCAACATCAACAGCGGCAGCGGCATCACGGCTAACACGCTGCGCCTCGGAGCTAATTCCAGCGGCATTGCCCTGGGCGCAGGCACCCTGAGCCTAGCCACTAACACCCTCATTGCCAATAACACTGGCAATGCAGGCCTCACGGGCACGGGGAACATTAACAGCTCGGGCGACTTACACGTGGCCGTGTCCCAGGCCTCAGGCAGCCTGGATATTTCCGCTCCGCTGAACATCGCCACGGGTGGCCATCTCGTGAAATCAGGCGCTGGTACATTGTTCCTCAGCAACACCGCTAACGTCATCCCCGGCAACATTTATGTAAATGAAGGCACCTTGGCACTCAACGGCCCCGGCGGCAGCGCGCATCCCGGCCAACTGGGCGCGCTCAACGGCACCCGCACCATCAACCTCAGCGGCGGCACCCTCTCCATTCCTTTTGGGGATTACGATCCTAGCCCCTCCGGTCTCAACCAAATGTCCATCGCTATAGGCGCAGCTGGCGGCACCTTGAATGTAGGTGCGGGCACGCTGCTGCTCAATGATCTGGGGCAGTTCTCCGCCACTGGCGACATCACCAAGACCGGCGGCGGACGCCTCCAGATAGGCCAAGTGAATACGACTAACATCGGTGCCGCCACACCAGATAACACCCCCCCGGCTACTGTGCCGTTCCCCGTCAGAGGCAACATTAATGTAAATGAAGGCATCCTGGAAATGGTAGGCTCCGGTGTCGGCCTAGGCGCCGTGCGGGAAAACGTTATTACCGTGGCCAATGGAGCAGTGCTCATGGGATCTGCCAATTTAGGGGCAAACGTCACCCGCCCTATCAACAACGATCTCGTCATCAACAACGGCGGCTCGCTCTTCTCACGCAACACAGACTCCCGTTACGACGGCCAAGTCACCCTCAATGGCACTAACACCATCGGCCTCATTGAGATGGACCTGCACAATCAGAACCGCAGCATTTACCTCGCCAATAAAGTAGTGCAGACTGGCACCACGAACATAATTGGCTCTAGCAACGGCAGCGCCCTCTTCCTCACTGGTAGTGCTAATGAGATCACCGGCACTCTGAATCTAGGAGCTAACGTCAGCCTCGAAGCCCGTGGCCAAGGCAGCATCGGCATGGTGGGCAGCAATGCCACCGTGAACCTCAATGGAGCCAACAGCCGCCTCCTCCTCCGCAGCGATCAGAACTCTGATTTCTACGTCAACGTCAATGCGAACCACATGACGGAAATTGGCGCAGACCGTCCCGCCAGCGGCGGCATGGGTGCTAATCAATTGCTCGCCATCAACAACCTTGCCCTCACTATTGGCCGGAACACCTTTACCACCAGCGGTGGGAATACCTACGCCATCCGTGTCAATGGCACCGCCACCGTCAACAGCAGCAGCGTTTTCAACAGCCCGCGCCTCAACATCGCCAGCGCAGATCTCGACCTGGAAAATGGCGCTACGTTTACGAACAGCGATCTCATCAAGCATGGCGGCTCTAGCATCATCAGCCAAGGGAACCTAGGTCTAGGTGGCAACCGCGCCATCCTCAACAACGGCGGCCTCTACCTACGGGGAGCTGCGGGTGCCCTGAGCAATGTATCCAACATTGAACTGCGCGGCACCGGAGCCGTGCTCACCCTGGACAATGGTGATGGCGCCCCTAATGCGAATCGCCTGCCAGATACCACGAATATCATTCTCGGCGGCGGCACTCTCCGCGTCCAAGGCCAGGAAAACGTGCTAGCCGCCAGCGTGACCGCAGCCTCTGGCCAGACACTCATTTCATTCGCCCCTGCTTCAGTTAGTGCATACAGCGCAGGCACCGTGGATCCGCTCACGCTGAACAATTTTACCCGCACCAAGGGCGCTGCGGTCAATTTCGGCAACGACCTCTTCGGCACCCCCGGCACGCTCTCCAATGGCCAGATTATCCACCTAGCCAATGTTAACGTAAACCTCGGTGGATCCGTGCAGGTCTCTCCACGCATCATCATTCCCGGCCAAGCAAGCGTGCCGCAGAACGCCAGCAGCATGGATGCCAACGGCCTAGCCTATAGCGTCATTCCATGGGCCGTCATTCAGAATAACGAGTTCACCCAATACGACAGCACCACCATGGATGCCGGAGCCATCCGCGGCCTCTATCAGTGGCAGAACGGCAACTATACCAACAACACTCAGGTCGCTGGCGTGGTGAATCGTTGGACTGGGGCGCAGATCATCACCAGCGTCTCCATCCCTGCTGTGAAACTGGACGGAGCTTTCAGCCACACCTTAGCCGCTGGCAATACCCTCACCGTTTCCCAAGGGGCCATGATCTTCGTTTCCGGCACTACCACCATTGCGGGCAATGGCAACATCACCACGGGTGCTGCGGGCCCCAACGAACTATTCCTCACCGTCAACGGCACCAGTGTTATCGAGTCTAACATTCTGGAAGGCCCATCCGGCACCGCAGTGGTGCGCAATGGGGCGGCTGCGTTGAACCTCAATTTCTTTGGCAATAACAATACCAATGTCAGCACTTACACTGGCGGCTTCTTCCAGAATGGTGCTGGTGTCACTGAGAGCCGTGGCCCAGGGAAAATCCCCGTCGCCAATACCATAACCATGGCTGGCGGCACGCTGTCCTTTAACCCAGAGTTCTCTAATACGGGCGTTGCGGTAGCGGCACCTGCGGCTAACACGGTGGTGGCCTTTGGCAACGATGTCCGTTTCGTGGGCCAGTCACTGTTCCGTGTGGATAACGGCCTCAATGCTGGCGTCGCCATCGCTGTGGGTACGGGGAATTTCCAACTCACCTTTGGCAAACTGACCGTGGAAAGCGGCATCCTAGCTCAGTTCTCCGGCTTCGATGGCGCGGACATACAGTTCCTCAACGGAGCGCAATTTAACGGCCAAGCGCCCATCATCGACGTGGCGGATGCAGGCGGCGGTGGCGAGCACGTCACCCGGATTGCAGGCAACCTCAATGCACCCAATGGCTTCTTCCAACAAACCAGCGCCATCGGCAACGGAGCGGTGTTAGAACTGGGCAGCGGCACAGGGGATACGGTAGCCAACACCATTGGCGGCCCTGTAACGATGCTCAGCGGAACCATGCGCCTGAACAAAGCCAACGGCACCGCCGCCCTCACCTCCGACACCAGCCTCAATGGCGGCACTCTCATCCAACTCCAGGGCAACCAAATTACCGATGCCGTCAACCTCACTATCAATAACGGCACCTACAACGTCAACGGACAGACCGAGACCATCGCCAGCGTCGCCCAGAATGGCGGATTCCTCACCACAGGCGCAGGGAACCTCACCGTCACTGGCAACTACACCCAGACCGGCATCGGTAATGGCCAAGCGGACGGCTTGCAAATCAACTCCGGGGGCACCGTCAACATCAACGGAGACCTCACTGTGAGTGGCCTAGGCAAAGTGACCGTGGGCAACGGCGCCAACACCCGCCTGAATGTGGGTGGCCACGTCACCCTCAATGGCTCCGCCATTAACCTGAACACTGGCGGCAGCGCCATCGCAGGTATCACTGGCAGCGTGACCGTGCTGCCATCCGCTAATCCTAGCTACCTAGGGCCATTCCAGGCCGCAGGGGATGGAACCGTGAAATTTGACCTCCTAAATCAGAAGACCTTCGACACTCAGACCACCGCAGGCGTCAGCAGTGCAGCGGATTCACTAGTAGTTAGCAGCGTGCTGCAAAACGGAGCCACCCCCGGCGGCATCACCAAAATAGGCAATGGCAGCATGGTCCTCAGCGGAGCCGCCGGAGCCAATACCTACACCCTGCCTACCAACGTTAATGCAGGCACCCTAGTCCTCAACAAAACCGCTGGCACCAACGCCATCGGAGCAGGGGATCTCAACGTCAATGGCACCAGCCGTGTCACTTGGCGTCAATCCAACCAAATCCCCGATGCTGGCAAAATCGTCCTCGCCAGCAGCGGCATTCTAGACCTAGAAGCCGCCAATGCTAGCGAGATCGTGGGTAGCATCAGCAGCGCGTCCGCTAGCAGCAGCATCCTGCTAGGCAGCGGCAGCCTGCTAACCACGGGGGATGCCACCACTACCTTGACCTACGCGGGCAGTATCCGCGGCGGTGGAGGCATTACCAAACAAGGCTCTGGCCGCTGGGAACTCACCGGAACCAACAATGACTACGTGGGAGCCACCAACGTCAACGCTGGGAACCTTGCGGTGAACGGCACCCTTCACGGCACGCCCGTCTTCGTGAACAGCGGTGGCACGTTGAGCGGCAGTGGCAGCATTTCCCTTGAGCGCACGGGCAGCCTTCAGGCCGATGCCGCAGTGCTCCTAGCAGCGGGTGGCACAATCAATCCTGGCAACAGCCCCGGCACCCTGAGCACTGGCTCCCTCTTCACCACGGGCGGCACCGTTAATTTTGAACTCGGCGGCAATACCCCCGGCACCTACGACGCGCTGAACGTCACGGGCTCTCTCAATCTCACGGGCACCACCATTGCTAACTTTAGCCTCTTTGGCGGCTACGTGAACACCCCCACAGACATCTTTTACTTGCTAGTCAATGATGGTTCTGATTCCATCCTCGGCGGCTTCAGTGGCCTCCCAGAAGGCACCACCGTCACCATCGGCGGAGTGCCCTATATGGCCACCTACACCGCCGACGCTGGCACGAATAGCACCCAAGGAGGCAACGACTTCGCCCTTATCCCGGAGCCTACCATCTCCCTCCTCTGCGGTCTAGGTGCCAGCCTCGCGCTCCGCCGCCGCCGGAAAACCGTCGGGTGATCGTGCTGCCGTCCTAAATAAGGTTGGAGGAGTTATCGTCGTGACTCCTGGCCCCTAAGTTTCACACCTACGTCGTCACGTAGCAGGCGAGACGGAATTTTCTGCTACTACTTAGACCCGCCAGATGGCGTACTTTTACCATAATCCTAACTCCCATTCCCTACATGAAATTCATCCCTTTGCTCAGCGCGCTTTTCGTCGCTGCCAACTTCACTGCTCCGCTCCTCGCCCAAGAGAAAACCGCTGATGGCTTTATCGCCCTGTTCGATGGCAAAACTCTCGATGGCTGGAAGGCCAATGAGGAAGATAAGGACAAGAACATCTTTTCCGTGAAGGATGGAGAACTCGTCGTCAAAGGTGGCCGTGCGCACCTTTTCTACGTGGGGAAAGATGGCCATGCCTCGTTTAAAAACTTTGTTTATAAAGTGAAGCTCATGACCAAGCCCGGAGCCAACTCCGGCCTCTACATTCACACCGCCTATCAAGCAAGTGACTGGCCCAGCAAAGGCTACGAGTGCCAAGTTAATAACAGCTATGACAAAGATCCGCGCAAGACTGGCAGCCTCTACGCAGTGCAAGATTTCAAGGACAAGATCGTTCCGGACAATGAGTGGTTCGACTACGAAGTCACTGTGCAGGACAAGCACATTGTCATTAAAATCAACGGCAAGGTGACTGCTGACTACACCGAAAAGGCGGGAGATGCGCGTCAGCCGGGTCAAGATGGTCGCTGGTTAGGTGATGGCGGCACTTTCGCCATCCAAGCCCACGACCCCACCTGCGAAGTCCATTACAAAGAGATCTTGGTCAAAGCACTCCCTTAAATATCTCATCGCCCATGCGCTCGTTTGTTCTCACGTGTGGCCTCATGGCTAGCAGCTTGGCGCTAGGGGGAGAGCCGGATAGGGAGGGTTTCGTAGCGCTGCTGGACGGTAATGATCTGGGGGATTGGGTCAATGTAAATTGCGCCCCGGAAACCTGGCTCATTGCTGATGGCGTGATCAAATGCACCGGTCAGCCGACCGGGGCGCTGCGCATGGCCAAGCCATTAGAGAATTTTATCTTGGAAGTCGATTGGCGACATCTCCAAGCCGGTGGCAATGCTGGAATCTTCGTCTGGGGCTCGCCCGTGGCGGCCCCAGGCGTGCCATTCTTACGTGCCATCGAAGTGCAAGTTTTGGATAACGGTTATGACGCCAAGGGCAAGAACGAATGGTTCACCACCCATGGCGATGTCTTTCCGATCCATGGTTCGAGCATGAAACCGATCTTTAAAGGCCAGGGCATGCGTTGTTTCCCTATTGAAGAACGCAGCCACTCTGCACCGGAATGGAACCACTACCGCATCGAGGCCAATGCTGGGAAACTGCGGCTCTCCGTGAATGGCAAGGAAGTCTCTGGAGGCGATGATTGTCTCTGGCGCAAAGGTTACCTGGGCCTGGAAAGCGAGGGCAGCCCGACCGAGTGGAAGCACCTGCGGCTGAAGGAACTGCCGTCCACGGGAGCCACCGCCGAGCAGAGCGCCCCGCTGGATGAAGGCTGGCGTAGCCTCTTCAATGGCGTGGATCTTCGTGGATGGACGGCCACGTTAGGCGCGAAAACCGGCTGGCGTGGCGGAGGCTGGAGCCTCACGCGCCCAGTCAAGCCAGAACCCACCGATGATGTTTCCTGTGGGTTAGGGAAAGAGGATTTCGTGCTCCTAGTTGATTGGCGTGAACCCAGCGAAACCGCCACCCCCACGCTCTCCATCCACGATGCCAGCGGCCACCAACAAGCCGTGGAGCTATTCTCCACCCTACCTAAGGATGCCAAACGCACGGCTTGGCATCGACTCACCCTAGCCCGCCACGACACTTACCTACAACAAGGTGAGCTGCGGATCGCCCTCGGTAAGCTGGACGCCCGCACCGCGTGGTCGCTGCATCTCGCAGGTAGCAATGCTCCAGTAGAGTTGGCCAACATCTACCTCCGCGCTACCCCGTAGCCGCGGACGTGAGTCCACTGTGCGTCGGCGGCGGCTACTCCTCTCCGACCACACTAGACACTCCACGGGCCGCTGACTAGATAGGGGGTTTCTTGGCTCGCACCTGCTGGCCAACGGTCGTGGATGAGTCACAAAAAGACAGAGTTGATGCGCCTGCCAGTTGTTAGATGAAATTCTCGTCAGTTCCGCCCTCTTCCGCATCCGTAATTACATGTTAGGCTGCGATGAGGCCGTGGCGGACACCGCCCGCGCCCCTACCACATCGAAGGCCGTCCGTTGGGGGACGGATTTCTCACCTATGCTAACTGCCAGTATCAATGATGGATAAAATAGCTCTCAACGAGGCTAACTCTTCGTCGATCATGGTTTCCGTGGGGTTTTGCAAGGTGTCGGCAATCGTCTGGCGTAGCAGGATGCGAAAGCGGTGGCGCAGGCGAAAGACTGCCTGGCGCACGGCGTTGGTGTCGGCGTCCATTTCCTGTGCGGCTTCGGTGTAGTTGGCGGTGGCGTTAGGGTCCAAGAAAATTCGGAGTTGCGCGAAGAGGGCACTGCGGCCGCGCGCGGCATACTCTGCTGCTAGTTGGGATACCGTTTGCTCCAGACACGTTATGGCCCAGGCGCGCTCAAAGCTGGCGGCGGGGGAACTCTGTGGCGCCGCATCTTGGAAACGGGCTTCCGCTCTCAGCCCATCAAGGCTGAGGATTAGGCCGCCGCCTCGTTTCAGACTTTGGCGGCGGCGGGTGGAGTCGATCAGATCATGCTGGAAGGCGGCTAGGAGATAGTTCCGCAGTTTACCTAGGCAGGGGGAGGCTTTGGCAAGAGAATCTGCGTTGGCCACTTGGCTTAAGAATGCTTGCGTCTCGTCCTCCGCGTCTTCAATGTTACAACCGTATTGCCGAGCGAACGCATACAACGGGAACCAATACAGTCGGCAAATTTCCTCCAGTGCTTGCCGGGCCGCGCGGCCTTGGCCTGCCGCTGCCACCACCACGCTCCAGCGGGTGACGGGAAATTGAGGGCGGGGCGCTACTTCATTCATACAATCTGGACTCTAGAGAAACCCGG
Source organism: Verrucomicrobiales bacterium (assembly GCA_043757865.1). Classification (GTDB taxonomy): domain Bacteria; phylum Verrucomicrobiota; class Verrucomicrobiia; order Verrucomicrobiales; family V1-33; genus JAGNEJ01. The sequence goes on from JAYVOP010000314.1 coordinate 12,599, forward strand.
AAATGACGGCAACTCCTTTATGAATCAGGCATTTACGTGTAACGCAGCGTGATCAATCCCGCATATACTCGGAATCCTTTCTCCGTCCACTTATCTGCATGTCTCCGCCGCCTGATCTTTTCCAGCCCACTGCTCCACTGCTGCCGAGCTTGTATGACTGGGGCCTGGAAGGCAGCCTGGAGGAGGCGGCGGTGCGCCTGCCTAGTTGTCCGTCGGAGGAAGACCTAGCGGCGTTGTTGCCGGACTATGAGATTACGGGCCTGCTAGGGCGTGGCGGCATGGGGGTGGTGTATCGTGGCGTGCAGCGTCAGTTGCAGCGGCCCGTGGCGATTAAAGTTTTGCCCTTAGATCTGGCGGATACCCCGGGCTTTGCAGCGCGCTTCCAGCAGGAAGCCACGGCCATGGCCTCGTTGAATCATCCCGGCATCGTGGCGGTCTATGATTTCGGTGAAACGATGGCAGGGCATTTCTATTATGTGATGGAATTGCTGCTCGGACTGGACCTAGCTGAATCCCTGCGCGCGCATCGCTTGGCTCCAGAGGCGGCCGTGGAGCTGGTGACCGCGTTGGCCACGGCTTTGGATTTCGCGCATCAGCAAGGGGTCATTCATCGGGATCTCAAACCGTCGAATATTCTTCTAACTAGTGATGGGGAGCCGAAGCTAGCGGATTTCGGACTCGCGTTGTTGATGGAAAAGAACCTCGAGCTGTCACGACTCACGATGGGAGGGACTACTCTCGGAACCTTAGAATATGCGGCTCCAGAGCAGTTAGAGGGCGAGGTGGTAACTACGGCTAGCGATCTGTATAGCCTAGGGGTGCTGACTTACGAATTGCTGACGGGCGAGTTGCCACGCGGGGTCTTTGACCCACCTTCCGTGCGGAATCCAGCGGTGGATGCGGCCTTTGATGGCGTAGTCCTAACGGCTCTGCAAAGTGATCCGGAACGGCGTCACGCGAGTGTGGCAGAATTCCGCATGGCGTTACTCCATGCAGCGGATGTGCGAGCGCAACAGGCCGAGAAAGAACGTAAGCTGCGCCAAAAATTGGCCAGGAGGGCGCGGGTGGCGGCGGTGTTATGTGGAGTGGTGCTACTCACCGCAGGCCTAGCCGTTTACGCTTGGCGGGCACGGCAAGAGGCCAATGAACGTCGCGCCACAGCGGAAGCTGCCCAGGCTGAAACTGAAGGCGTGATGCAATTTCTCCTGACTGATCTGCGGAAACGTTTGGAAGCCACGGGCAATCTAGGGGCCATGGATTCTGTGTTAGAACGGGCGGTAGCGCATTTCCGGCAGAAGTATGAATCATCAAGCCATGCCCCGACTGCGGCAGTGCAATTAGCGGATGTGCTAGTCACGAAAGGTGACGTGATCGGCGTGCGCGGACTGCAAGCACAGGCGGCGGCGTTATTCCAAGAAGCCCTCGCGCTAGCTTCCTCAGCGCGTGCGGCGGAGCCGGGGAATCCCGCTTGGCAACGTCGCGTGGTTCAGGCGCACCGCCGCCTCAGCGAGTATCACATGGGCGTCACCCAATATCCGCAAGCACTGACGGAGGCAAGAGCCATGCTCCATGAAGCGGAGCAACTCCATGATCCTGCCGCCGCTCACGAAGTGGCCTCCGCCCATTATGCACTGGCCGTGGCACTGGGTTGGTTGAAACAGTGGGAGGACTGCCGCGCGGAGTGGTTGACCACGCAAGCGATGCTTCGCACCCTAGCCGCCGCCCATCCGCAGGACGAGGCCCTACCACGCGAATTAGCCAACATTGAAATGGCGTTAGGCTCGTTAGAGGAGCAGTTAGAACATTACCCTGAGATGATGGACCACTGGCAGAAATTCCATGAATTCGTGCGGCAACATGATGGCCCCAGGAGCAATCTATTTTGCCATAGCTCCGTGCGCTTAGGAGTGGGCCTGCGCAAGAGCGGAAGTCCGTCCGAGGCGCTACCACTACTGGCGGATGCGGTGGCCATTGCGGAACAGGAGGTAGCCACGCTGCCTGGTCATAAGGGCGCGCTAAGCTTGCTCATGTGGTGTTTAAAAGAGTTAGTTACGGTGCAGGAGTTGACGCACCAGCCAGCGGCAGCCCAAGCGACGCGGGAACGTTTGGAAAAAGTGACTGCGCTAGATGCTGATACGCCAGCCCGAACGCATTTGTAATGTGGGACAAGGGCGGCAACAAACCCGCTCGTTCAGCGTAGCACCCTCAACAAAAACTCGGCAGGAGGAGAAATTTAAGAAGGCAGAGAAGGAGGTCGGTAATTTAGTCTGTTGAGGCACGGGGAGCCAGCGAGTTGCGGCTACACTAAAATTTAACGCCCCGCGAAGGCCCCTATGGTGCAACCCGTAACTGCTGAGGGAAAGTGGGATTTGTCGCAGATAGTCAGCAGGCGCTGAATGCTGGCATTCGGCAGTCGCAACGCGACCAAAATTCTTTGAAAAATACATTCAGGGCGGGCATAACGCTTGCAATCGAATGTCGCAGATAGAGCGTCACCACCCTTTATTTGCTTCTATGAAACGTTTCTCCAAAATCCTGTTGGTCCTCAGTTCGC
>JAYVOP010000315.1:0-15037 GCA_043757865.1 Verrucomicrobiales bacterium
ACCATCACGCCCGCCGCCACGAGGCTGAGAGCAAAGGCGAGAAGGACAAGTCCGCGCCAATTAAAACCAGGGTCAGGAGCACGACGGTCAGGATTGGGCTGGGGGGGGGTATCGTTGGGAGACATCGAAGGATGGGGGGGGTAGAGGCCTAACTGCCACGGCATTGCTAGCACCGAAAAATGGTGCGGACCGCGGCGCGATCACTGGATCACATTAGGGAGTTAAAACTCAACGCTACTGCCCACGTGGCAATCTAAATTTCCGCCAATTTCAACCCGCATGGGGCGCGCCTTGGCAAGGCACTGCGCGGCCCCATGCAGCTTGCTGGCGTGGTGAGGGCCTTCCGTGACCTGCCCAGCGATTGGGAGTCCTAGCCTTCCATTTCAGGGTCCGGTAATAGGAGCGTAAAGGTGGTGGCCACGCCCCTGGTGCTCTCCACGCTGATGGTGCCGCCGTGGGCTTCGATGGCTCGGCTGACGATGGAGAGGCCGAGGCCGGTGCCCTTAATGGTGCTGTGAGAGTGGGGTTGGGCGACGCGGAAGAAGCGTTGGAAGACGAGAGGGAGGTCTGCGGCGGAGATGCCCACGCCATTGTCAGTCACGGTTAGGATGACGGTCTCACCCACGCGTTTGGTGGTGACTTGAATCGCGATACCTAACGCATTTTCTCTGAGGGCATTTTCCAGCAGATTAAACATGATCTGATCCCAATAGAAACGATCTCCTGCGATAAACTCGGCATCGGCAGCCATGTCTACCGAGATGTTGGCTTGCTTGGCTTCGCTCAATAAATGCAGGCGCTCGATGACATCGCGGGTGCATTCGCGCAGGGAGAACTGGTCTTGGCGGAAGCCCTCCAAAAGCGGGGGATCTTTGGCGGATTCTAGTTTGGAGAGGGTCAGCATGTCCTCGATGATGCAGGCGATCCGTTCCCCATGTTGCCGCATGGTGTGGAGGCAGCGTTTGAGTTGCTGGGGATCATCGACAACGCCATCGACGAGATTTTCTAAATAGCCATTGATGATGGAGAGCGGTGTGCGGAGTTCGTGGGAGGCATTGGCAACGAAGGCTTGGCGCACTTGCTCGGCGGTGTAGCGTTCGGTCTGGTCACGCAGGAGGATGCGGAGGTAGCCGTGGCCTTGCTTGCGCCATTGGAGGCGGCTCACGTTGATGAGCAAATGGCGCTCGGTGGTGGCATGGTTAGGCTGCAGGCGCACGCGAATTTCCTTTTCTAAAGTCTGCCCATCTTGCCGCGCGCGCTGCACCAACGCCAGGGCCAGGGGTTCTGCTAGAATCTGCTCTAACGGCATCAAGCGCACAGATTCGCCCATGCCAAAGAGCGTGCGGGCGGCCTCGTTTGCATAAACCAAGCGCAGGGCATCATTCACCAGCAGGCACGGATCCGTTAAGCCATCCAAGATGGAAACAATGACTCCATTGACGGCAGCATAACGGGGCAAGGCAGTCAAGGTTTAGAGGGTCGGTCTAAATTTATAGCCAACGCCACGCAGCGTTTGCAGGCAGTCCGCGTGTTTGCCAAGTTTTTCGCGCAGGCGTTTGACGTGAGTGTCCAAGGTGCGCGTCATCGTCGTATCCGTGAAGCCCCAGACTTCGCGCAGCAAATGATCGCGTTCCAACACGGTGCCACCAGACTCGATGAAGACGCGGAGGAGTTTAAACTCGGTGCTCGTGAGATCCACTTGCTTCCCCGCCACAAAGGCCTTGAGCGCATTCCGTTCCAACATGAAATCACCCGCCTTGATACTGGCATCTCCGATCACTCGCTTGGTCCGCCGGAGCAGGGCCTTCACGCGCAGCATGAGTTCCTTCGGGCTAAAGGGCTTGCCCACGTAGTCGTCAGCGCCCATTTCCAGGCCAGTAATGCGGTGCGCAATGTCCGCCTTGGCCGTGAGGATGAGCACGGGAATGTGGCGGGTGCGGGCGTCTAGTTTGAGTTCTTTAAACACCTCATAGCCATCTTTTCCTGGCATCATTAAATCTAGCAATATCAAATCAGGGATATGACGCTTGGCGGCCTCCAGCCCTGCGATTCCATCGCTGGCTTCCTCGACGTGGTAATCGTTCCGCTTCAGGTTTAGGCTGATGAGTTCTAAAATATCGCGTTCGTCCTCTATTACTAATACGGTGTGCATGTTGGACGAACGGATACGCAGGAGAGGAAGGAAATCAGCTTGTTTCGTGTGACAAGATTGACCCATCCACCACTGAACCTTACCGCGAGCAGCTTCAAAGCTAGGACGTGGAGGCGGGAAATCTTTATGGTCCCGTCTGCGGCTGCGTAGCCTCCTGAGTGCCCGCTAACTGCGCCCGCAGGAAGGCCTGCTGCCCCCAGAGAGTGCGGAATTGTTGATCCGCCGTGGGCTGGTGCGCCCGCCATTTTTTCTGATAGTCAGGATCATTGGCGGGCTGGTTTTCTCCGCCGATCTGGTCGATAAATTTTGCGGCAATTTCATCCAGCGTCCCCACCTGCGCTGGCGAGAGCCCGGCAGCCTGTAGGTCTAGCTCTTGCAGAGCCAGCGGCCAACGCATAGGCGGCAGAGGCTTGGTGGAAATGGTTGGGCTTACCGGTACGGGCTCGATTCGAGATAAGGCAGATTCGGAAAGCAGGGCTGACGGATCGGTGGGCTTTTTTTCCGGAGCCTTGCCAGAGGTCGCAACTAACGGGGCGTGCTCACTCGACTGGGCATCCGGGTCGGCCCCGACCAGAGCAAATGTCGTATTCTGCGAAACATGTGCCCAGGATGCGCCGGAGACCGTCTGTGGAATTACGAAAAGAGAAACTGCGGAAACGCCATGCCGTCCACCTTGGCTGGCGAGCACATATTGAGCAAAAGACGCAGCTAGCATCGGCTCGCTAAGGACTCTGGCCCTCACCGTTCCAAGTGAGGCCCCGGGCCGCTGCTGCGCATTCTTTCTGGCGGTAGCCCCCACACCCGATGATTGCTTCAGATGAGCACCTACGACAAAAACCATGCCTCCAAACAATATCAAAATCAGCCGGGTGGGTTGCATAAATAGATCTATCTAAAGTTTCAAAAGCCGAACCCTGAAACAATACTAGTGCGGGCGTTGCCGCCCGCACTAGATTTTTAGTAGTTATCTGTGGGGCGATTAGTAATTATTGGTCACATCACCGCCGTCCCCAGCGCTTACGACGTGCATATCACTAAGGTTCATGGTCACGGCAGAGGCTTGGAGTCCTGCTGCGGTGGCGGGCAGATTAATCAGGTAATCGCTCACCGCATTGGCGACCTTTTTCTGCACCGTGGCCGCACCTAAGCTGGCGCGGACATCGAGATACTCATAGCCCCAGAAAGTGTAGCGACCTTCCGCCACATTATTGAAAGAATAGGGCACCCCATTCCAAGTGAGTTCCTTCGCACCACCCGTGCCCGCTGGGGTAGCAGAGCCCGTGCCGTTGATAGCCCGATCCGCATCCAACAAGCCCAAGCCTGCAATGTAGAAGCCACTGATGGCTGAGGTGGTGTAACGGAGGCTATCCGCCACGGCAGTGCCACCTTGGCCACCATTTCCTAATGGCCAGCCATTCGGCAGCGCAGCCCCCGTAGTGTTGTTCGCCGCCACGGCAGGGAAGAGGACCTGGGATGCCACGGTCGCTCCACTGAAGGTTGGTTTCCATTGCTGAACGAGCGAGAGCGCACCGTAAGCCGTTTCGGCTAGGGTGATCACTCGCGTGCCGGAATCAGGATCGCGGCCCGTGGCAAAAGCCTTCAGCGTTTGATCTGCGACATTCCCAGTGAAGAGCGCCAAGGCCAGTTCACCATTGGCATACAATACCTGGGCGAGGTGTGGAGTCATGTTCGTGATCGGATTCGGGAACCCTCCGACGGAATAGCTACTGACGAATTTAAACGGCACGACACCCACTTGCGTTTCATTAAGCGCAGGATAGCCAGCGGCGGTGCGGAAGGGTGTGGAGGATTGCAGATTATCCGCAAAAGAAATATCCGCAGTTTGCGGGTCGGTTCCTGCGGTTGCTCCCGAGGTACCCGTGGTGGTGGTCGCTTGGCCCGAGGGCAGGAACTTCGGACGCACCCCCGCGACTTGAGCCGCAGCGGTGACCGTAAGCGCTTTGATGCCTGCCACGGAGCCCGTCCAGGAGGTATAGACATTCACGGCATCGGTGCCGATAATGCCTTTAAAAACAGCTTGGGCCGCAGCATTGATGTCCGTGCCAGTGTAAGCGAAGGTGTAGCCAGCCGCCAATTTGGCGCGCACCGCCGCATGGGCTGATTCACGGAATGCCGTGGAGCCAGTAATGTAAATGTTGGTTTGGGCGTAGGTGGTGGATACCAGCGCGGCAGCCACGCAAAAACTAGTGATGAGAGTAGTGGTTTTCATGTTTATATTTGATTATGTAAGTTAAATTTAATGAGTTTTGGATGAAGCGTAGTTAAAATATGGTTTAGACATTGGCAGGACGACGACGACGCCCCAAACCTAAGCCGACGAGCGCTAAGCAGATGACACTGGAGGGTTCCGGCACCGCCACATTGAAGGTTAGCGCCCCAGAATCCGTGATCGTAAACGTACCTTCGTAACTGCCTCGGAGCGTATTTGATCCAGGAATCATGCGAAACAAATCCAAGGAAGTGCCCGCCGTGCCTGTCCCGAAAGTGCCATCTAATCCGGTAAGCGCAGAATAGCTGAATGGTGAGGAAGCCCCGGCGTAGGAAGCGAAACTAAAGGCATCTGCGGCGGTATTAAATGCCGCATTGTTAGCTACGCCCGGAGTGCCGCTATTTAACCAGAGGCCTTCCATGTTAAAGACCCGCGTGGCCACGGGTCCCACCGTGGCTGCGACACCCAATTTCGGTCCCGGCTGAGGGGTCGTGGGGAGTGCGGTGCCGTCACCGAATCTAGATGCATAGAGCGTGCGGACCGGATCTCCGTCCACAGCGGCTCCAGAGGCAGCCGTGGAATTGGCCCCGATCACGCCCCACTCTAAATCTGCACGGGTCGCCCAAGCAGAACCAAAAGCAATAACCAGATCGGCGGTAATGTTCCCTACCGGCACCGCAAATGACGAGGTGGCGTCGCGATAGAGTGAGCCTGGTCCGATATTGACTAGGTAGGCCTGGGTGTCTCCTGCGGCAGTGCCGCGGAAGCCTAGGAAAATATCTCCCGCCGTGTAAGTCAGCGCGGCGGAGCCGGTGTTGATCGTCAGCAGACTGCCCAGAAGAAGCAGGAGTGACGTTTTTAGTTTCATTAATTTCATGTGTTGCTAGTGGAATGGTTGTTTTGAAATGTATCGCGCAATTAATGTTGACCGCTGCGATGCTCCATCCATAGCCATGAGGGCCACAATCCGCCAATTTTTAACCGTGACGTTTACGTTGAGTTTATTTGAAACAATATCGTTACATGCATATATTGATATAACCCTGCGCATGAAACGAAACCGTCACCTAAACCTGATTAACGGCTGAATCTAGCAACGCGAGGTCCGCAGGCTCCCGAATTTGGTGTGAGGTGTGATAGTTGATCCGCAACGTGCGCGAGCGGCGTTGATGACCCGCAGGCCGCCGATGCCTGGGCTTTGCTGCCCAAGGATGCACTCGCGGATCTCAGAACCTAGCGGATGAAACCAAGCGGCTGCTCTTGATTATCCCGGATAAGCCAAGCGGAAAGCAATCGCGTTGGTTCAAGCCCCTGACTGACTGGCAGATTGCAGTAAAGTGGCCCAGCCCGGAACTCGCCGGATCTCTTTACCGTGGTTCCCACGGCAGCGGCATTTTTTGCTAGAGATAGGGAGGCTGAACGCCTATCCGAGCCGCTAGATGAGATACGGCACGGATGCAGCATCCAGCACGGTCGATAATTCGAGAACTAGCAAAGACTGCGCATGAAGGAGGGGGAGTAGTTGATGATGAAACGGCGCCTATTGCGCTAACGGTTTTCTCCGTTCCGGATTATGTGTCCGAGCCAGATTGGGAAGACGAGAGAATGCCAATTAACGGAACTTGGACTACCACGGATTAGCCTTAACACAAAGCCGCCCACCAGCAGGGCTGATGGGCGGCTTGATCATTATTTTCCTAGCAGGAGCTTACTTAGCGGCTTCCAAGCTGGTAAGGGTGAAATCACCCAACGCTTTGGCGGCATCGGCTTTGGCGATGGTGCCTTCAAAGGTCACCACGGCTTCGCCTTCTTTATCGCCTTTGGCGACAGTTAGGTTCTTAGCGCCCAGGCTGTTGAAGGCCAGTTTCACTTTGCCTTCGCAGGCAGAGCAGACCACGCCGTCCACTTTAGCGACGCTCTTGCTCACGGTGGAGGCTCCGCCCTTCTTGGGGGCTTCGCCTTTTTCCACGGCTTGCTTGGCTTCGACCCAGCCGGAGATGCCAGCGGCTAGATGTTTCACGTTGGTATAACCGAGGGCTTTGGCGGCCTTGGCTCCGGCGGTGTAGGCATTGCAGCCAGGGCCACCGCAATAAGCGACGACGAGCGCGCCTTTATCCGCAGGGAGTTTCTTGGCTAGCTCCGCAGAGGCCGTCTCGAAGTCCATGGCTCCCGGAACGTGGCCATTTTTCCAGGAGGCGCTGCCATTCACATCAATGATGGTGGCGGTCTTGGCATCGATGGCGGCCTTGAGATCGGTGATGCTGATGTCTGGGAACTCACCAGCTTTCACAGTCATGGTAAGCACAGCGGCACAGAGGAAGGTTAGGATTTTTTTCATAGTCAGGATTGGGTTTGGTTTGGGTTTGGTTTGGCCAACTCAGCAGGTAGGAATTTATCTGCTGGAGGGCAATGGCTCCGACGCAGCACAGGAAACATTATTCCTAAAATTTTCTGTGCCGTGGGGGAAAGGGATCGGGCTTACTTGGCCTTGGGTGCCGTCGGGGCGGGAGCGGCAGGGGCTTTGGCCAGCATGGCGGTGAGTTCTTTGGCAAAGGCCTCAGACTTGCTAGCGCCCACTTGTTGACCGAAAGATTTGCCCGTGCCGTCCACAAATTCGATGTGGGGAATCCCGCCCACGCCATACAGTTCCTTGGGCTTCTTATTCGCAGCTTCATCCGCATCCAGGTAGGCCCAGACGAACTTGTCATGGAAGGGCTGGATTTCCTTGCTAGGGTAAACATCATTTTTCATATCCTGGCAGTAGTGGCACCAGGAGGCGGAGAAGACCAGGAGCACGGGCTTGCCCGTCTTCACGCCCTCGGCCAAGGCGGCCTTGTAGCGCTTTTCAAATTTAGGGCTGCCCTTGGGGAATTCGCCTGCACTGACACTGGAGAGGCCAAGGGCTAAACTAACGAGAGTGATGAGAAATGAGGAACGTTGCATAATTTAATTTTGAAGAAGGTGGATCGCCCAACGCAGCGTCGCACACGCGGCACGGTGTTTAAGAGAGATCAGAACATGCGAAAATATTCCCGTTAGGTCAATGGCCACCATTGCGCGATTGCGGGCACGTGAAGCGAGGCTCGGCCCGTGCGTCTATGCCATGCTCCGCGCATGTCCTCCCACCCCACTCCCCCACCCCGCGTCGTCATCATCATGGGCGTCTCTGGTTCTGGCAAAAGCGTGATCGGCCAACGCCTAGCCACTGCGTGGGGCGCGGTCTTTGACGATGCCGATGCCTTTCACCCGCCGGAAAATGTCGCCAAAATGAGCGCCCTCATGCCCCTCACGGATGCCGACCGCCAGCCCTGGCTGGCGCGCATGACGCAGGAGATCGTGCTGGCCCCGGCGGATGCTGGCCGCCACGTCCTGGCCTGCTCCGCGTTGAAACGCAGCTACCGGGAGACCCTGCGCGCAGACCGGAACGACGTGTGGTTCCTCTACCTCCAAGGCAGCTACTACCTGATCCACGAGCGCATGTTAGCGCGCACGGATCATTTTATGAAAGCAGACCTCCTCCGCAGCCAATTCACCACGCTGGAGGAACCATTAGCAGAGCCCCGCACGCTGGTCGTGCCCATCACTGGCAGCGTGGACCAGATCGTGGCCAGCGTCCTTCAGCAGTGGAGCGACTAGGACTCCCGCAGCCCGCGGGCAATCTCCATGCGCGCAGCCCGAATGGCTGGAAAGAAGCCGCCCACCAGCCCGATCAACGCGGCAAACAACAGCGCCTCTAACAGCAGTGGCAAAGTCACCTTGAAGGAAAACGTCACTTGGCTAAACGTCTGCCAATTCATCGTTGAGGCCCGGTAGCCATCGAACAAGAAATACGCCCCCACCGCCCCGATCCCACCTCCCAGCACTGCCAACGCCAGAGATTCCACTAACACGGAGCAGATCACTGGCCCAGTGCCAAAGCCTAACGCCCGCAGCGTGCTAATCTCCCGCGTGCGCCCAGACACCGCGCTATACATCGTATTCAGCGCCCCAAACAATGCTCCCACCGCCATCAACACCGCAATGAACACGCCGATGGTGGTGATAAATTTCGTCACCTGCTCGGACTGCTCGGCATAGAAATCCGACTGCCGCATCACCTTCACGCTGAGCTGCGGATTCGTGGTCAACGCATCTTTAAAAGTCGTGAAATCTCCTGCTCTAGCCAGCCGCGCATACAGCGATTGGAACCCATCCTCCCGATGATACGCTGGCCCTAACACCGCCGCGTCCGTCCAGATTTCCGACTCCGCAATGCCGCCCTGCGCAGCAAAGATGCCCACCACGGTCCAGGTGTTCTGGCCAATCTTAATCTCATTCCCCAAGTCCAACCCCGCAAACGCCCGGGCGGCCCCAGAGCCCACCATCACCTCATTTTTCCCCGCCTCGAAACGTCGCCCTTGCAGCACCTGAATGTTGCCTCGCACCGCAAAGGCCCCACTTTCCACGCCCCGCAGCGGGATGTTCGCATCCGTGCCCGTGCTGCGCTTCGGCAGATTGATAATCACAAATAATTCCGCCGACGTGCCCACCACGCCAGGCGCATCCGTGATCGTCCGCACCTCCTCACGGCTCAGCCCGCTGGTCATCTCACTATCCGCGCCAGTCCGCAGCACCACCGCCACCTCAGGCGCTCCCGAGACCGTCATCGCACTGCGGAATCCCTCGGCTATGGCTAATACCCCCACCAGCACCCCCACCACGCCAGCGATGCCCACCGCCGCCGTTAATGCCGCCGCCTTCCGCTCCGGGAGAGAGCGGAGATTAAACCACGTGACAGAGAAAATTTGCGAAAGCCAATTAATAAAGCGAGTCATAATGCGAGGACGTTAGAGCGCCCAGCTTAACCAGCCAATGCCTGATTGCAAACTCCCATCATCCCCGAACTCACTTCCTCCAAACATCGTCAGGAAATTCTCCACAAACCACTTGCAAAGGATTCTCCAGACCGCCTAGACTCTGTGCAGGCCAGCCTCTCCCAGAGGAGTTCGAGACTCCTCACAGTAAATTTTCAGGCACCTTCCTTTCTAGTCGCACCTCGCGGTGCACACGGTTCTTCCGGCGGCGGTTTGGCGATGTTCATCCCCACTCTCTTCCCTCCTTCGTAGCCTGTGGTCTGGTGAAATTTTTCATCACTCCCGCAGGGCGGAACCAGTCCCCGTTTCCTTTTTTCTAACCTCCTAGTTATCTCCTTACGATCATGGCCGGTCACAATAAGTGGTCCAAAGTAAAGCACATCAAAGCCCGCGTGGATGCCAAGAAAGGCAACGTGTTCAGCAAGATGTCCCGTGAACTCACCATCGCTGCCAAAAGCGGCGGAGGCGATCCCGACGGCAATGCCCGCCTGCGCAGCGCCATCCTGGCCGCCAAGGCCGTGAACATGCCCAACGATAACATTGACCGCGCCATCAAGAAAGGCACCGGAGAGCTAGCGGGGGACATCATTGAAGAAGCCGTGTATGAAGGCTTTGGCCCCGGCGGCATCGCCTTCATGGTGGAAGTGGTGACGGATAATAAGAACCGCGCGGTCAATGATCTGCGGGTGATCTTTAGCAAGAACGGCGGGAACTTCGGCAGCGCTGGCAGCGTGGCCTTTCTCTTTGAACGCAAAGGCGAAATCAAGCTCCCCGGCAGCGCGGGCACCGAGGACGCCATCCTGGAAATGGCCTTGGAAGGCGGGGCGGACGATGTGCAGTCTGATGCGGACGAGCACACCATCCTCACCGCCACCGATCAGCTTTATCAAGTGGTTGGTTGCCTTAAGACCCACGGCCTCACACCCGTCAGTGCGCGGCTGGCCTATTTACCGGCCAGCACCACGATCATCACCGATCCTAACGTGGCCAGCCAAATCCTCAAACTCCACGACCTGCTAGATGACTACGACGACAGCCAGCACGTCTATGCCAACTTCGATTTCTCCGATGAGGTGCTAGCCGCCCTCAACGCTTAACCCCCTTTCTCTTCGTTAAATTTTACTTTTGTTATGAGCGATCCGCTATCCGAACTCCCCCCACCCGATGCCAAGCCCAAGCGCAAGGCCGCCGCTAAGCAGGCTCCTGCCCCCGTGCCCGCAGAGCCCGCCCCACCAGCCGCCAAGAAGGCGGCTCGGAAAACTGCCGTCAAGCAAACTCCGGTAGCGGAAACCCCACCGCCGCCGCCGCTACCCATGATGGTCGAGCCCCCAGCGGCTAAACCCGCCGCCAAGAAGACCTTGAAACGGATCGTGAAAGTGGCCACCGTGGTCGAGGAAGCCCCGCCGCCTTCTGTGGTCATTGAAGACCCCAAACCACCTGCCAAAAAAGCGGCTAGAAAATCCACCAAAACTGCCGCCGCCGCTGCGCCCACCGAGTCCATTGACCTCGCGCCAGAGCCACCTGCCGAGGGCGCGCCAGAACCCACCGCACCAGCCGCCCAAGGCCCAGACCAAGGCCCACCACTCGAAGGTGGGAGCCGCAAATTCCGCAAATCTTGGAAGCAACGGAAATACGAAAAGTATCTCAAACGCAAAGCCGAACGTGAAGAACGGATGCGCGCGGAGGGCCCTGCTCCAGCTTCGGTCCAGCGTCCGCAGCCGCCGCCACGCCTGCAGCCCCCACTGCGCCCCCAGCATCCGCAGCATTCCTATCAACAACCACGCCCCCACCCGAACCAACGTCCCCGCGAGCCCAGGGAATTTAATCGCGAGACCGACGACTGGGATGAACGCGAACTCCGCCCAGACCCTAACGCAGGCCCACCAGAGCCCACCGCTGGACTCTTAGAAATTTCCGCCAAGGGCTTCGGCTTCATCCGCGTAAAGAAGACGAACTTTGCCCAGAGCCCCACAGACGCTTTCGTAACCCCAGAAATGGTCCGCAATCTCGGCCTCCGGGATGGCGTGTGGCTAGAAGGAGACTTCCTCAAAGGCCCGCGCGGCCCGCAGATCACGGAACTGCGCACTGTCAATGGCCTGCCGCCAGACCACTACCGCCAACTGCCGATCTTTGAAGAACTAACGGCTATCAACCCCAACAAACGCTACGTGCTAGAGACCGAAGAAGGCCGCAGTACCATGCGCCTCGTGGACATGATCGCGCCCATTGGTCGTGGTCAGCGCGGCCTCATCGTAGCGGCTCCGCGCGCTGGGAAGACAACATTTCTAGAGCACATGGCGCAGGCCATTTTGAAAAACTATGCCGAGGTGAAACTGATCGTCTTACTCGTGGATGAACGCCCAGAGGAAGTCACAGAACTCACCCGCGCCTTACCCGGAGCGGAAATCATGGCCAGCAGTAACGATGCCGACCCACGCGCCCACATCCGCATGGCGCAGCTAGCCATCGAGCGCGCGAAGCGCCTCGTAGAAGCAGGCGAGCACGTCTTCATGCTCATGGATTCCATCACCCGCCTAGCTCGCGCCTTTAACCAGGCCATGAAAGGCGGCGGCAAAGCCATGAGCGGCGGCATCGACGCCCGGGCTCTGGAAATGCCCCGCAAGATCTTTGCCGCCGCGCGCAACACGCGGGAAGCTGGCAGCCTCACCATTATTGCCACCGCGTTAATCGAAACTAATAACAAGGGCGACGACCTCATATTCCAAGAGTTCAAAGGCACCGGCAATATGGAGTTAGTGCTAGATCGGAAGATCGCCCAACAATACGTTTACCCCGCCGTGGACATCTTCAAATCCGGCACCCGCCGGGAGGAACTCTTGTTACCGCCCTATCAGCTAGAAAAAATCAACGTCATCCGCCGTGGCCTCGCTGGTCATAAGCCCATCGAGGCCGTGGAGCGCCTGATCCATTTCTTGAATCGTTTCAAGAATAACAACGAGCTGCTGATGAACATCGCCACCAAGAACGGCTAGCGGGAGCGCGAAGTTTCACTCCGCAGCGATGGATGAGGATGGTGGGCGGCTTGGCAAGCTGCCAACGTGAACACGAGTCCCCACACATCCATCCCAGTGCCTTGCCAAGGCAAGCACCGTCGCTACCGCGCTTGCGCAGCCTCTAGCAAGCGCGTCATCGCCTGCACGCGCTCCGGTTGTTGCTCCGCTAAATTGTGCTCTTCTCCTCGGTCATCATCCAGGTTATAGAGTTGCGGCGTGCGCCCGCCGCCCACTTCCACATTCGTCAACGCCATGCGCACGATGGGCGCTTGGTTGGCGGGAATCAGCTTCCACGGGCCTTGGCGCAAAGCCAGCGGGCCGCCATGCTCTACCAAAGTTTCCCGAGCCGTCGCCTGCTTTCCTAACAGCGCCTCCAGATGATTCTGACTATCCGTCCCCGGGCTCACGGGCTGGACGACCAGGGCCGCTAAAGTGGCCAGCAAATCCACCTGACACATCAGCGCCTGGCTGATCCCTGGCAGGATCCGCCCAGGCCAACGCACCAGCAACGGCACCCGCGTGCCGCCTTCATAGACGCTATATTTATTCCCCCGCCACGGCCCCGACGGCGTGTGCCCGTGCAGTTTCTCATTGGCATCATCATGGTAGCCATCGTCTAACACCGGGCCATTATCACTGGTGAACATGACCAACGTGTGGTCCGCCAATTTCAGTTCCGTCAATAAGTCTAACACCTCGCCCACTGCGGCATCCATTTGCAGCACCGCATCTCCACGCGGCCCCAGGCCGCTCTTGCCCACAAAGCGCGGGTGCGGCACGCGCGGCACATGCGGCTCGTGCGTGGCATAATAAAGAAAGAACGGATGCGCCTGCTGCTGGGTGATGAATTTCAGCGCCTCCGCCTTGAAGGTATCTCCCAAGTCCTCATCCTTCCAACAAGCCGCAGCCCCACCGCGCATATATCCGATGCGGCTAATGCCATTGATGATCGCCATGTCATGCCCATGGCTCAGGCCCATGGTGAGCAACTCGGGATTCGAGCGCCCCGTCGGCAGCCCCGGAAACGGCTGCGCATAGTCCACGCCGATGGGATCTGCCAAATCTAAATTAACCACCCGCCCATCCCGCACGAACACCGTGGGCACGCGATCCCCCGTGGCCGCCATGATGAAACTCTGGGAAAACCCTAACGCGTTAGGCCCGGGCTTGATTTCACCATTCCAATCCAGCCCCCCCGCGCCCAATCCCAAGTGCCATTTCCCCACCACCCCCGTCACATAGCCCGCCTGCTGCATGAGCCGGGGCAGCGTCTGGGAGTCCGCCGGAATGATCAATGGCGCATCCCCTGGCAGCACCCCCGTGCCCTTTGTGCGCCACGGATATTTCCCCGTTAGCAAAGCATAACGGGATGGCGTGCAAGTACCCGACGTGCAATGCGCATCCGTAAACCGCAGCCCGTCCTTGGCGATGCGATCCAGGTTAGGCGTCGCTAATTTCCCCGCGCCATAGCACGACACATCACCATAGCCCAAGTCATCCGCCACGATGAGTAGGACGTTAGGCAACGGCTCAGCCGCCGCCGCTACTGAAGCCAATATCAGATAGAAAAATATACGCATAGCCTTTCCATAGCCGTCCACTTCTCCCCCGCCAACCCCACCTTCACGGGAACCGGAGTGGCCCTGCTCTTACTGACCACAGCTTCAGCGAACTTGCCCACATCGAATTTCTCTCAAAGGCTCCGGCGGTAAAGTCGGCCAAGGCCAGGAACCTCGGGAACGCCTGCGCGGCTTCATTGACGATCTCCGCATCTCTCTTGCATCTCCAGCCCAAGCTCGCCCCACCGACCCGTTAGACACTGACCTTGAGGGACTGCCAGACGCTTGGAAAAAGCCATCTTTCGGCAACCTCGACGCCAAGCCAGGCGATGATCCAGATGCCGCCACAAGAATATTTAATATACCATTTTGAGATCAGTCACAAAGGTTTTAACTGCGGCAATCACCTCACTGAGACGTGGAAATTAGATCCCGAATGATGACGTGATCAATGACAGGCTCAGAGGCCACGTGATGCGAGCAGGAGTATAATTTTCGCAGGAGGTCCAGGATTCCACGCGGTCCAGGTAAATTCCCCCGGTCTTTTGGTGATGCTATTTTACAGGGAGACTGGAAAGGGTCCACCTCCCATTCTTATTACCCAGTGTGAACCGTGCCCTGACGCCCAAGGCAGTGACGACTCGGCACGGGTTCTGGATCGCGCAAATAAAACGGTGGCCTCCAAACGGCATTACGGTTGGCTGCACGTCTTACGTTGATTGTTGCGCTAGATTTTTTCGACACCCATTAAAATGTCACAGCATTTTCAGATATGAAGTTTTTTTAAGAAAGGTCAGGAAGTGCTGCAGTTTTCGGCGCGCAGTAGTGTTTGTTAGGGTGAAGCGCGCCATTTTCGAGGCTAGTGTTAACTTTACCAACGCAGCAGAACTACCGAAGTGAGATTGCGTGAGGCTCAGCGTTGCTCCATCTGAGGCTCAAGCCACGCCGCGCAAATTACTTTTCCTGCCACGGCAACCTCCTGAGTGGGAGCGTGCTTTATGAAGATGAGTCCTTTACGTAATCCAACTTACGTCATACCAAATTCAGATTATGTCACCGGTATCTCTCCTCCAACGGTTGCCCTGCATGATAGGGCTGTTCGCCCTTTCTATATCCGATAGCACGGCCACTACTTACGATGCTGCAGGAGACTTCTCGCCCGCCAGAAATCCCACGGGGGTCTGGAGCTATGGATATTCGCTCTCGCTGGGCAGCCCGCTGATTTTGCA
>JAYVOP010000316.1:0-3977 GCA_043757865.1 Verrucomicrobiales bacterium
CTCTACCGATGGCACGTCCATCCGCCCCGCCTCGGCGGCTGCTTGGGCGGCTAACTCCGCCGCGTGCTCCGCCTGAAATTTTGTCATCGCAGCCTCCAGGTCCCCACCGCTAGCCTGCGTCTGCTGCACTAGAGCCGCCTGTTGCTCTGCTAGGCTAGGCTTGATTTCCACCTGAGGTGGACCTTCCGCCGAACGTGGCCAGAGAAAAAATCCCATGGCAACGCTGACACCTAGTAGTATGGGGATTGTCAAGTGATGTTTGGACATGAGGTCTGGGTGTAAGTATCACTTATTTGACCCGGTAGGTTCCAAATTACGAGATCCTGTTTTGGGATTGAGCCATGATTTGAGGGTGATTAAAGGATTTTCTCGCGCATAGCATTCTATGAAAATGCGAGCGTATGTGTTGTCATTGAATCGAATGTAATAGCTCTGCTCCGTTCTATCTTTCCATTGATTTTCTGGAACTTTCTTGGGGAAATCCGTAACTACGGATGCCACATAGCCTTCCGCAGGTGCTTCAAACGGAAACAGGTCGGTGTGCTGCAAAACTGCACCATCAACCGCCGAAACTTCAAGCCGCCAGTCGTAGGGGTGCTGTGGCCACCAAGTGATTCCCTGTTCAAAGGAAAGCTCGATCTTTACGGAGTGCTGTGGATTGCGGTCTGGATGGAGAGAGACCACCGTGCTCCCGCCGCCTTCTGGCAGATCCCACTCGACCTCAGGCCGGGTCAAGAGGGGCTCACGGACACCGGGCCTATATAACATAAAGACCTGCGGATTGGCCTTGTCGGGCTTGAAGATTCCGTCACCGGTATCCAATGCATAAGCGAAACCCTTATGTGATGGTGGTAAGTTGAACTGCCTCGATTGAAGCTCTGTGAGTGCGTGGAATCCTTCCTTAGAAACGACAACTGCCAAGTCCGCGCCCAGCACACCGGACAATGTGAATAAGCCATCGACATCACTTTGAATTAAACGGGTTGTGCCTTTTCCCAATGGAATATCATCAGCAATCGTTTCGACGGTGGCAGCTGCTATGGGCATGCTGTGCTGATCCACGACCTTACCGTAAAATGTAATTGGCGTGACGAAAACCCTCATTAAACGCCCATAAGGATGAGCCGTGTAAAGCATGAACGTCATCAAAACAAAAAGTAAACGCACAACCCAAGCTATGTGCCTCTTTTTCATTTTAAGGGCACCTTCCTCAAATTCAAATTTTGTAGAAGGTAAGTCATTTCTGCGAATTTACGAATGGCAGATCTAACAGGACTCACTTATTTGACCCGGTAGGTTCTAAATTACGAGATCCTGCTTTGGGATTAAGCCATGATTTAAGAACTATTAATGAGTTTTCACCCGCACGGCATTCAACCGAAATTCTAGCAAAAGTGTTATCATTGAAACGAATGTAATAGCTCGTAGTGGAATAATCCTTCCAACTTTTCTGCGGCATGGTCTTGGCGAATTCTTCAGACGCAGATGCCTCGTAATTTTCTTCGGGTGCCTCAAATGGAAATAAGTCGTTATGCTTCCGCACACTGCCTTCAACTGCGGAGACTTTTAGCTTCCAATCGAACGGCTGCCGAGGCCACCAACTGACCCCCTTCTCAATCCAGAGATCAACCATTACGCAGTGAAGTGAACTTTCGTCAGGATGAAGCGGGACTTCACTAGTGCCGCCTCCTTCTTCTAAATACCAACTGACTTCAGGACGTGTCAAGAGCGGCTCCAACGCACCAGGGCGGTAGAGCATGAATACCACTGGATTCGCCTTGTCAGGTTTGAAAATACCATCACCACGGTCAAGGGCGTAGGCAAAATCCTTTTGGGAAGGAGGCAAGTGATACTGGCGGCTTTGAAGATCCGTGATTTGGTGAAAGCCCTCTTTTGAAGCTCGCACCACTAGGTTCGATCCGTGCGCCCCAGATAGAGAAAATAACCCATGGCTGTCTGTGCTCAGCATTCGGTCCGTGCCGTGGCCCAGAGCAGAATTTTGAGCGATTGTGTTGACTGTGGCATCTGCGATAGGTTGGGAATGCTGGTCTACTACCTTACCGTAAAATGTGATTGGGGTTAGTAGAAGAGATGCTAACCTAGCCGTGAATGAATCGACTGTGGCAGGAGCGGGAATCTGCGTCTTGGCAATTGTCGATGAACTGTTGGAAATCGGGGCTATGGACACAGTTTCGGTTTTGGAATTTTTCAACCAAATGACAAGGGATGATGTCAGCACACCTACAATGAGAATGAGGTTTCTTCCTATCTTCGTTATCATTTGTTTATGGAGTGTTGGAGATTTTAAGTTCAAAAGTTCTAGCAAGCTTCTTCCAGTATTTATAGGTGCGCTGAATCGGTAATTCCCATTCTGCGGCATGATCGGTTCCAAAGTTGTAATCAGCATCCGTCAAATTGACTGTTTCATCAATACAACCTTCGGTCGTAGGGACCGCACCGAGTGGTTTAGAGCGAGATTTGGTAACATAGGCCCAGGCTTCTTCCAACCTTGTGACACTTCGATAATGAACGGCATCAAAAAGACTTAAATAACGTAATTTAGACCCAGGACTTGCGAGAGCCTCATATTGCCAGCGCCTTTGTGACGTGAAGGTTGTTGGCTGTGGTTTGAATCCATCGTTGTTTGTTTCCCAGGCAGTGCCTAGCGCACTGTCTGTCGGCAGCGCAAAATTTATCATCCTACAGCTATTAATATTTAGTTTGTCTGCCAACCCGAAAGTATTTCGGGTCCCCGCATCAAGATCGGTATCTGGCGTTGAATAGTTGGACCAATGGATGGTTACGCCGTCAAAGGCCATGGCCTCCATGGAGGCATGAGCCATAACGCAACTCGATATCTGGATCGCTGGATTTGCCCGTAAGGCGCTGCCAATGACTCCACTTCCTAAACTATGTGTGAAAACAAACCGATTATTTGGAGTGAATGGCAGTCGATTTACAAATGAGGCTAATGCGGGCCCAGAGAGCCAAGCTCGGTAAACGCTATAATTGTAAGTCAAAACTCCAAGAGTTCCAGAATCAGTCGGCCATCTGAAGGAAACGAATCTTCCCTTGTAACCCAATTGCCATAATCTTTTGAACGCCTGAGCAGACCGATCTCGAGCCTCATCATCCGTATTATTCCAACCATGCACATGAATAAGGCATTGCTTCGTTTCATCTGGATCCTTCTGAAATTGATAAGTGGTATCTGGCGCAGAGGCCATTCTCAACGGATTCGGATTATCCCAGGGGTCGGGAACGTCTTCTGGTTCATGGCCACCATTGTAGATGGCATGCTCTCTCTGAAACATTTCACCTACATGCATGATTTTCATCCATACACTCGCCGTTTCAGTCTCTTGGTCGCCAATTTTGACGACGAGGGTGACCTTGACATCTCCGACTCTCGATCCTTCGAATAGCAAGAAGTCTCTTGATACTCCCCCAGAGAACGCATCGCTAGGAAGCCATGCCACGGTCCCCTTCGAGAGATCTGCTTTCTTCCCCCAGCTATTCACGTTCACACAAGAATTGGCAATTGTCTGATCACCAAGGTAGTCTGCCGCTGTTTTTACCGCTTCGGGACATCGATAGACGTTTATGGCACCGGCGCCTGAAGTGTTTTTCAAGCCAATTTGGATCGTACCATTTTCAACGAGGCCCGCGATTTTATCAATGTTCAAGCCCAATAGCGCGAAGTTTTTAAGATCTGCCTCATGCAGAATTTTCCCATCCGGTTGGCCTTGATCGCCCGGACTCGATCCCTCGTGATCCGTATTGATCCAAAAGCGAAAGGGCTTGTCCTGCGAAGCATGCTCTCCCCCCGAGATCTTTCCATCGCGATTGGTATCAATAGCCAAGTCCACTGGTAACAGAATCTTAATCGTCGTGCCCACCACCGCCGCTACCAGCCCCTTTGTGGTCACCTTCTTTGCGACTAGGCTCGCACCACTACTTCCCATTAATTCGCTGAC
>JAYVOP010000317.1:0-14883 GCA_043757865.1 Verrucomicrobiales bacterium
CTGGCAAGTGGTCCGTAATCGTTGGGGCACCATTTTGCTCACTTTCCTGCTCGTTTGTTTGGCGGCCCTCATCATCGTGAACTTGCTAGAAAAGAAGCACGTGGGACGGGTGAAATTGCAGGTGCATAACGAGTCCCGGAATGGCTTATTTGAACGCGGCGGCGGCGGGCAGAGCAGCACTTGGCTAGAGACGGAGTTCAAGATCATTACCTCACGGGAAAATTTCATGAACGTCGTCCACACCAAGGGCCTAACCAAGCGTTGGAACCTCGGCAATGACGACAATGCCGCCGTAGATAAACTGGCCCGCATGGTCGAAACGAGTGAGGAACGCGGCACGGACCTCATTGCCATCGAAGTCTTTAGCCCGCGGATGGAAGAAGCGGCGGAACTGGCTAACTCCATTGCCGATAGCTATGAAGAACGCCGGATCGACTACGATAAGAACAAGATGGAAAAGGCCGTGAACGTGCTCCAAGGCGAGTTAGATCACCAAGAGAAGAACGTGGAAGACAAGCGCGTGGCCATGCTTCAGATCATGAAGAAATATAACATCGTGGACTTCAGTGGCGTGCATGGCGGCTTTGGAAATATGTTTGGCTCCACGGTGGACGACGGCACGTCCGAGTCCTTCAAGGGGCAGAAGGCGGGGATGGTCTCCTTTGAAAATGAGGTCAACAAGACCGAGGCTCAGTTGAACGCCCTGCGCGAGATCAAGGACCAGGACGAGTTAATCGAAATCGCCTCGGGCATGGGCCTGGAAGGGATCACGATTAAAGAATCCCTCCCAAAATTTCACCAAGCCAAGAACGAACTGCAAGCCATGCAAGATGGTGGTCTGGGCGGACAGCACCCCGCCGTGATTGCGGAGCGTGGGATGGTGGAAAATTTAAAGAAGGAACTAGCCAATGCCGTGGAAGGTCTGAAGAAGACCTTGGATACCAAAGTCACCATTGCCCGGGCGGGTCTCAAGAGTCTGCAAGACAGCAGCAACGGAGCCCAGACTGGTCTGGTGGCGGACAAGGCCCGGCAGTCAGAGTATTTCAACGCCAAGCGGGAATACGAACAACAGTTCACCCTGCTCAACGAAATGCGGGAGCACATCCTCAAGCAACGCGTGGATCTGGAAATGCCTAACGCCCCCATCCAACGTCATGAAAATGCCTACCCCAGCCCCGATGTGGCGCGCCCGAATATGCAGCTCCTGCTGTCCATCGGTGGCGTCATCGGCCTCGTGTTAGGTCTCGTGCTGGCCTTCTTCCTGGAATACCTCGACACCAGCGTGAAGACGCTGGACGACGTGGAGCGCTACCTGGGCGTGCCCGTGCTAGCCGTGATTCCCAAAGACGTGGGCGTGCTGCACAAACAGAGCGGCCTCTCCCCCGATGCAGAAGCCTACCGGATTCTGCGCACCAACATCGAGTTCAATCGTAAGAGCGCGGACGCCAATGCCATCACCATCGTTTCTGGTGGGGCGGGCGAAGGCAAATCCACCACGTTAGTGAACCTCGCTTACATCTGCGCCCAAGGGGGCTATAACACGCTGATGATTGACGGTGACTTACGCCGTCCCAAGCTGCACACCTTCTTTGACATCAATAACTCCGTGGGTCTGACGAACTACCTCACCACGGCGTTGATGCTGGAGGACGTGATCCTGCAAACCCCGATCGATAACCTCTACTTCATGCCCTCGGGCATTCTCCCCGCCGATGCTGCGGGGATCTTGAACTCCCGCCGGATGTCAGAGTTGATCCAAGATCTGAAGAATCGTTTCGATCTCGTCCTCATCGACTCCCCGCCCATCTTGGGCGTGTCGGATGCCTCCGTGCTGGCCTCGGAAGTGGACCTCACCATCATCGTCATTCAACATCGCAAACTCCCGCGCAACATGCTGCTGCGCGTGAAGCAAGCGGTGGAAAACGTCGGTGGTAACGTGCTCGGCGTAGTGCTGAACAACGTGGATGTCCGCAGTGATAGCCAATACCAATACTACACCAGCTACTACACCTACTACTCGCCCACCTCTGGTGACAGCAAGCCGAAGTCCCGTCCCTCCCGTGAGAAGGCCGTTGCTGGCGCAGGAGCCGCTCCGCAGCCGATCGCCCAGCCGCAGGACGAGGATGAACAATACTAAAACTGACCGTATCCCCTCATTTACCCTAACTACCCATAGCATTATGAAAACCATCCAA
Organism: Verrucomicrobiales bacterium; assembly: GCA_043757865.1. Taxonomy (GTDB): domain Bacteria; phylum Verrucomicrobiota; class Verrucomicrobiia; order Verrucomicrobiales; family V1-33; genus JAGNEJ01. Next base: position 2,196 of record JAYVOP010000317.1, read on the forward strand.
CTGTTATTGCTCTGTTTGTGCACTTTGCTCGGGCTCAGCACCACCGCCTCCGCTCAAGAACCCCGCTTTGCCGCAGGGCAGACCTTCTCCCTCCGCATCTCCGGTGTGCCCGCCAGTGACCTCGCCCAGGTCAGTGGCAGCTACACCATTTCCAGCGGCGGCACCATCCGCCTGCCGTATTTGAAAGGTGAGATCAGCGCCGTCGGCGTAACTCCTTCCGAACTCCAACGGAAGATCGAAGCGGCCTACCGCACCGGGGAGATCTACACCCACCCCAACGTCAACATCATCACTAGCAACAACGTCAGCACGGAAATGCTCATCACCGTCGGGGGCGAAGTCCGCCAGCCGGGCGATGTGGCCTACCGTCCGGGGATCAACCTCTACTCTGCCATTTCCAAATGTGGCGGCCCCACCGAATATGGGGAAATGAAGAAGGTGAAACTCATCCGCAACAAAACCGAGAAGGTCTATGACCTGCGGAAAATCAACAACGATAACAATCCCGAGCTGCAAGCCGGTGACCAGATCGTAGTGCCGGGCAGCTAACCAAGCCTCCCTCAGAGAAACCCTACTGCATAGCCGCCCGTGAGCGAGCCTCCGGGCGGCTTTTTGTGCCCACGCATCAAGGACCGCAGACTTTATTCTAAGTTGTGTTCAAGATGATGGGAATGCGAAGAGAACGTCCCGGAGGGACCAAAGAAATTAGCCAGGGGTGAACGCCGTGAACCCCTGGAATGCGTGGAGCGCGTGGAGCGCACGGGGCGTCCCGGCAGGGACGCGAGAAGGCTCCCGCCCGCAGCTCATCGTTGATAAATCGGGCACTTCTCTCGCCCCTGTGGAGCGATGATTCATGGCGCGGCGTGATCCAGAGATAAGACTGGACTGAGGCAATCCGACCTCGGACTGAGGCAATCCGATCTCGGACTTTGGGTTCTGACCGCACCCACCGCGCCCAACACGAGGGGAGCGCTCCGGAGCAAAAAAATCCCCTCGCCCGTGCCCGCTGCAGGGTTTAGGCACGGCCTCGTTGTTCTCTATTTCCCTCCCATGTTTACCCTCCGTAGTGATTTCTCCCCGCAAGGGGATCAGGCTCAGGCGATCGCCAAATTGGTGAAGTCTGTGCAGGCGGGGAATCGTCATCAGACGCTGTTAGGGGTGACTGGCAGCGGGAAGACATTTACCATGGCCAATGTCATTTCCCAGTGTGGGATGCCGACGCTCATCATGAGCCATAACAAGACGTTGGCGGCTCAACTTTACTCGGAGTTCAAGGCGTTCTTTCCTGACAATGCGGTGGAGTATTTCGTGAGTTACTTCGATTACTATCAGCCAGAGGCCTACATTCCACGGTCGGATACTTACATTGAAAAGGACTCGTCGATCAATGAGGACATCGAGCGGATGCGGCTGAGCACGATGAGTTCGCTCCTGACGCGGCAGGACGTCATTGTGGTGGCTAGTGTGTCGTGTATCTACGGCCTGGGCTCGCCAGAGGACTACCAGCAGAGCATGTTTCCCGTGCGGGTGGGCCTGGAAATGACGCGGGAGCATTTCCTCACGCGCATGGTGGAAATGTTGTATGAGCGGAATGACATTGCCTTCCAACGCGGGCGTTTCCGCGCGCGGGGGGACGTAATCGAGATCCATCCGGCTAACTTAGAGGAGGAGGCGGTGCGCGTAGAATTTTTTGGAGATGAGATCGACCGCATTTCTCTGATCGAGCCGCTGACGGGCAATGTGATCAGCAAGATCGATGCCTACACGTTCTATCCGGCCAAGCAGTTCGTGACGAACAAGGACCGTATGAAGCTGGCGCAAACGACGATCCGCCAGGAAATGGAGCTGCGGGTGGCGGAGTTTGAAAAGGAGGCGAAGTATCTGGAGGCGCAGCGGATGCGGCAGCGCACGGAGTTCGATCTGGAGATGATGCGGGAAATGGGATTCTGTCAGGGGATTGAAAACTATAGCCGCCACCTCACGGGTCGGGAACCAGGGGCGACGCCTTACACGCTGATGGACTTTTTTCCGAAGGAATTCCTGCTCATGGCGGACGAGAGCCATGCCACGATCCCGCAGATCGGCGGGATGTATGAGGGGGATCGGGCGCGGAAGGAGACGTTGGTGAACTATGGTTTCCGCCTGCCGAGCGCGATGGATAATCGGCCGCTGAAGTTTGCAGAATTTATGAAGGCGACGCATCAGCGGCTGTATGTGAGCGCCACGCCAGCCCCCTTTGAACTGGAAAATAGTGTGGTGGGAAATAGGGGTTATATCCCCCGGCTAAAGGACCGCGATCCTGACGCGGAGCCGTTGCCCGTGCGGCTTCCGCGCATCTCCGCTAGCTCGGAGCCAGTGGCTAAGTTCGATGTTAGCACGCGGGGGAAATTCCTCATAGCAGAGCAGATCATCCGACCTACGGGGCTGATCGATCCGGTCATTGTGATGAAGCCGCTAAAGGGGCAGATCGATGAGACGATTGAGCTGTGTCGGCAGCGGGTAGAGATGCACCAGCGCGTGCTGGTAACGACGTTGACCAAGCGCACGGCGGAGGATTTGACGGACTATCTGCGGGACGTGGGATTGAAGGTGCGCTACATGCACAGCGACATTGATGCCATTGAGCGCGTGGAGATTCTGCGGGGGCTGCGGGCGGCGGAGTTCGATATTTTAGTAGGCATCAATCTGCTGCGGGAAGGGCTGGACCTGCCGGAGGTGAGTCTGGTCTGTATTCTCGATGCCGATAAAGAAGGCTACCTGCGCAGCGAAACTAGCCTAGTGCAGACTGCGGGCCGGGCCGCCCGCCATGTGAATGGCCAAGTGGTCCTGTTCTGCGATACCGTAACCCAAAGCATCCAAGCGCTGCTGAACATCACGGAGTATCGACGTAGCAAACAGCAAGCGCACAATACCGCCCACGGCATCACGCCCCGCAGTGTGATCCGGCCCGTGCAAGAGAGCCTGCAAGGCGGATTCAAGGACTCCCAATATAATTCCAGGGTCTTGCGCGAAGGTGGCCCTGACGAGGATGTGGCCACGGTGATCCAGCAGTTAGAAGTGGAAATGGCGGAAGCCAGCCAAGCGTTAGAATTCGAGCGCGCGGCCTTGTTGCGGGATCAGATCAAGGAGCTGAAATCTGGGACCGCGCAGACCCGTAACTACCAACTGAAGCCCAACGGGCGGAAGGAAGTGAACTACAAAGACGTGCTCAAACCCAAGCGCGGCACTGGCAAACGAGCGCAGCGCTGAGGGGAAAATTACATTTGCCCCGGCCCGTATTACCCGCTGTATATGCGACCATGGAAACCGCCGAACTAGCCGATGTCTTCACCATTGCCAGCCTCAAACAAGCCAGCGCTAGCGCCACCACTCAGGCGCTGGTGCGCGCGCAGGTGGACAGCATCCAGACGAAGCCGACCAAGAGCGGCAATCCTTTCCTGGAGCTGAAACTGAGCGATGGTCAAGATCATTTCACCCTGCGCATCTGGGGGGATGCACCGCAGTTCGCGCTGGCCCAACCACTGAAAGCGCAGGCCTTCATAGCCGTTAGCGGGGAATGGACCCTGGGCACGTATGGCCTGGAGCCACGGAACTGGACGCTGCGCCCGCTGACCGTGGAGGAGAAGGCGAATCTGCTCGAAGGTCCAGCGAATCTGCGCGTCAAGCAGGCGGACGATTACAGCCACATTCTGGACCTCATCACCACCATCCAAGATCCCCGGCTGCGGGGGCTGGCGGATCTGTTCATCCAAGAATACAGCGAGCGCTTTCGTCGCACCGCCGCCGCCCGGGATTACCATCACGCCCGCCGGGGTGGGCTAGTCGAGCACGTCAGCATGATGATGCGCAGTGCCGCCGCGCTGTGCTGCGTTTATACTACGGTGAATCGGGATCTGGTCATCGTGGGCGCACTCTTTCACGATGTGGGGAAACTCTGGGAAAACAGCTATCCGGCAGATGGTTTCAATATGCCTTATAGCGAGCACGGAGAGATGCTAGGGCACATCACCTTAGGGATCGAGTTAGTCAATAAACTCTGGCGCAAGCTCCTGGATGCCGCCCCCATGGAGGAATGGATGACTTTTATCCCCACCAACGAAGACGTCCGGCTGCACCTGCTGCACCTCATTGCCAGCCACCACGGGGAGTTCGCATTCGGCTCTCCGGTATTGCCGAAGACGCCAGAGGCCATCCTGCTGCACCACGTGGATAACATTGATGCGAAGTTGGAAATGTTTACCAAGGCTTACGCCACCAGCGCGTTTCTGGCCAAGAACATCCAGGAGAAATCTCGCCCACTGCCGAACAACTATGTCACGCCGTTGGGAAAATTCCCGCTGACCGAGCCCCCAACGTAGCATCGCAGTGACCAAGCCGACGGCTGTCGGCAGCGACTGGATACAAAAAAACGGACTCCTGAGTTAGGAGTCCGTTTCTCGAAAATTGCTGGCGAGGGCTTACCAGCGGAAGTGGGCAAAGGCGCGGTTTGCTTGGGCCATCTTATGCACGTCGTCACGCTTGCGGACGGCGTTGCCTTGGTTGGCGGCGGCTTCTTTGATCTCGTTCGCCAAGGCGCGATGCATCGGAACCCCCTTTTTCTTGCGGGCGAAGTTGACGAGCCAACGCATTCCGAGGGATTCAGAACGATTCGGTGCGACTTCCAGCGGCACTTGATAAGTGGCACCACCGACGCGGCGGCTTTTCACTTCCAGACGTGGCTTGGCGTTTTCGATAGCGCGGGTAATGATCTCCAGCGGGTCCACGGCAGAGGAACTCTCATTCACTTTGTCGATGGCTGCATAAACGATGCGCTCGGCGGTGGCACGCTTGCCACACTCCATAACTTTAGTGATGAGGCGAGCAATCAGGGGGGACTCGAACTTGGAGTCTTTATGCTCGATGCGATGGTAAACACGTTTTCTGCGGGCCATAGGATAGGAAAGGAAAGGGGTGGGGGAGAGTGCTAGGGGAAATTATTTCTTCTTGCCAGCGGTCTTAGCGGCTTGGCCTGGCTTTGGACGTTTGGCACCATACTTCGAGCGGCCCCGACGGCGGGAATCCACTCCTAAGCAATCCAGCGTGCCACGCACGATGTGATAACGCACCCCTGGTAAATCCTTGACCCGGCCACCGCGGATGAGCACGATGGAGTGCTCCTGGAGGTTATGGCCTTCCCCACCGATGTAGGCGATCACTTCATGGCCATTGGTCAGACGCACCTTAGCCACTTTCCGCAGCGCGGAGTTAGGCTTTTTAGGAGTGCGGGTCATAACTTGCAGGCAGACGCCCCGGCGTTGGGGGCAGTTGGCCAGAGCAGGGGATTTCGACTTGTAGCGTTTAGGGCTACGGCCATTGGCGATGAGCTGATTAATGGTGGGCATAGATTAAAAAGAAGAGTGAAAGTGGGAGGGGGAAGTTTGATAGGGATTCCCACTCGGTGGATCGGAGCTAGCAAGCAAGGGCAAGGCCCTTGGGCGGTCTGCGAACGGGGCACTGCGGATCACAATGAACGCACAGCGGAAGGGGAAGGAGGGGCGGAGTATAGGAACCACTAGAACCCGCGCAAGAGAAAATTATAATTTTCGTGAGAAAGAAATCTTGAGGAGGTGGGCCGCCGACTTACCGGAGCGTAGCCGTCACATGCCAGTAGCGTCGATTCCCGGTGCCTGCGGCTAGGCTCCACGAACGCACGCCGTTGGTGGTGCCCAGATCGGTGAGGGCGGCTCCGGGGTTTTGCCACGTGGTTAGGTTATTGCTGATTTCCACGCTGTAGCCCACGTCATCTGCACCCGGTGGTGGAGTGAAACTGATGGTGATGCTGCCGTCTGGCTGCGGCGTGGCGGCTGGCAACTGCGCCTGGCTAGGCACGGCGGGATCGGCCCCAAAGGCATATTCGATCAACGCGTTGAGGCCATCGTGGTCATCATCCGCAGCGTCGGTGGCGATGCTGTGGCTGGCTTTCCATTGGCTATAAATGGTAGCATCCGTGCCTCCTGCGCTGCCGCCGTTGGCTAGGCTGGCGCGCCAACTCGTGCCGAGATTATGGTCGGGGTTATTGGTCGGATTCATCAGGGTTAGGCTGGGGCCCGTGCCATCTGGCTCAGTGGGCCAAGTGGCGTCCGTGTTATAGCGGAAGTCCTTGATGATGCCGCCCGCAGCGTTATTCAGCACGATGTGTTCACTGCTGTTAGAGAGCGCGCCGACATACACGCCGAGGGGGCTGAGCCCATTGCCGTAGCGGGCGGTAAAGGCCGCCAGATTAGCCACCAGCACCGCCCGCGCACCGGGGGCCAGGACCACGTGGCCGAAGGTGTAGGTGAGGCCATTGGTAAAGGCCACGCCCGTCATTTCCACTTTGCTGGTGGGGGAAATATTCATCACTTCCACGAACTCGAAGTCATCGGGATTGGTGCTCACCGCCAGCTCGGCGGCGGTGCTCGGATTGGCGGGATGGTAGTGCAGCTCACTAATGACAAGGTTGCTGGCACTAGCCGGGATGGTGTCCACGCTAAAGTAAGCCTCGCTCAGCGCACTCCATTGCCCCGTGGCCGGATTCCACGTGCGAGCGCGCACCACTTGGCTGCTGGTTAGGGTCAACGGACCGCTGTAAACTTGAGCGGTGGCGGTGAGATAAACGGTCTTGTCCCCAGCCACCAACTCCGTTTCCAAGAGAAAATCATTGTCCGCAGCGGTGGTGTTGAAACCTTGGATCGCCAGCACGTTGTTCCCCGCTACTAGCAAGGGCAGCGCGGCGGTAGTGACATTCGTCTTCTCAGGGGTCGCGCCATCCGCATCCAGTCGCACCGCAGTGGCGGTGGCGGTGCCATGCAGAGAGAGATTTCCCGTGGGCGCATTCCGTTCGAGGAATTTGGTGCCGTTTAAATATGCCACGAAGCCGTCGTCATAGCGGGTGTTGAGCTGGAGGTAGCTCAGGCTGGCTAACTGAGCCGCACTGACGTTGAACGTCACCCGCGTGAGCAGTGTGCTGGGCACATTTTGCATGGTGCTTTGCAGGTTGTTCGTGATAAACGGCGTATAGTCCACTGTGGCCTCCGTGTCATAGCCAAAGCCCCCCCCGCCCGTCAGCCACGTGCCGGGCACGCTGTAGGCGGGATCTTTCCACACTGGGGTGTAAGTGGAGTCCGCGCCAGAATAGAGCGTGGTTACCTCCGCTGGTGTTAGGGCTCGATTGAAGATCATCACCTCATCAATGCTGCCTGCGAAGTAGCGATTCCCATTCGTAGGCGAGCCGCCGCGCGCTCCAATGTTCCAGTAGTTATTCTGCACCGTGGTGCCGGCCACCGCCACCGGGCCTTGATTCGTGGTCAGCGCAGCGATCTGCGCACCGTTCTTATAGAGTCGCCACGCGGTGCCATCATAGACCACGCAGAAATGTTGCCAAACGTTCAACGTGGCGGCTCCCGCCGCACTAGCGGCAAAGGTGGTGCCGGTGTAGGTGCCGCCCTCCACGGCCCCCGCATTGATGCGCAGGATAATCTCACCCGCAGTGCCGCCTTGGTTATAGCCTTTGGCGATGATGTCCCGCAGACCGTCCGAGGCGGTTGGTTTCACCCAAGCGCCAAAGGAAATTTTATTAACATTATTCGTCCCCGCCACGGTGCCCACGGGATTGACGATTTGTAAGTTAGTAGGATTGAGCAACTGCACCGTTTGATTGGTGCCATTGAGCAGCATGGCCGCATTGGCCACCCCATTGCGATCCGTGGTGTAGGTCGGTGCGTTTTGCACCACCCCGTTGTTCAGACCCGTGCCGCTATCGGTCACATTGCCATCCAGCTTCCACCAGCCGATGGGGCCGGGGGAAACGGTGCCCGATCCGGGCGTCTCCGTGAAGCCATCTGGCTTGCTAGTGCTTACATGGTAGGTGCGCGGAGCGGTCTTCGCTACTAGCGTGACGGGCGTCGGTAGCTCCTGCGTCACGCGCGGATCACTGCCGTCCGTGGTGTAGTAAATGATGCCGCCACTGGTCGGGGTGGTGAGCGCGAGACTGTAATTGGCTGGCACGGCTCCGCCGAACTGAGAGTAATCTGGAGCCTCCGTGGCTGGGTATAGGCCGTCCACCTTCAACTGCGCCAGGAGATCCGTAGTGCGCACGTCCAGGAAATCTGTGGGAATGTTGTCGATCGCTCCCGCACCATTCGGCCCGATGCACAGCGCATTCCACGTGCCGATGGCCGTCGTCGTGGTGGCCCAACGTGCCGCATAAGGAATGATCGCCTGCGTGATCGTATTCACCCGCGCAGACCACCGCACCTTGGTGGAGACAGGCGTGAGCGCTCCACCATTGAAGAAATGCCGCCGGATATGATCCGCATAACGCAGCTTGTATTCCGGGTGATTCATCAGCTCCTCGTGCATCCATTGCGGATTAGAATAGAGAAACAACGTCTGGTTGGTGCCACCGAATGGCCCGGTCTGATCCGTGGCGGCTGGCGCGCGACTGCCGCTCCACGACGATGCTTTCAGCGTGTGCTCCGCATCATGATTGAGGAACACAAACCCCCGATTGCCCAAACGATCCCGCATCCCAAACCAGTTGTTCGGCGTGTTGAAACTGAGGAACCCTGACAAGCACGCATCCCCATCCCCCGTGTAGAAAAGCGCCAGCGTGTAGTCGATCAGATTATCCACATCCAGCAGCACGGGATACGCTGGATTCCTGGTACCATCAGGGTTGCAGCCCAGCAGCCGATAGTAGCTGGCGCTCGATGAGTCGCTCGTTTGCCAGATGGCTAGGGTGCGATCCCACAGCTCTTTCCACGCTGCGCGGGAGTTGTCAGGATTGGATTTTAAATAACCGTTAGTCGCTTCTGTGGAGAAGCTCGTGGCAATGAGATTCCCCTGCGCATCATTCAAATTGCTGGAATACCGATCCCGATTTTTCACCACATCATAGTTGTCCTTGCTGCCGCCAATGTAGGATTCAGCGAAGGAGTTTTCGGGCCGTTCCTGGATTTCAAAGATGCCCCAGTAGAGACCATTTAAATAGAGATGCACAAAGCGGCTGCGCGTGTAGGGCTGGCCCATGGCTCCCAGCAGCTCCAGGCTGAACGGATCCCGCACCAGCGTTTCCTCTGTGCTGGTGCTGCCGTTTGACCATGAATAATTCTGCGCGCCCCGTAGATCGAAGGTGTCAAACTGCGATGCCCCCGCGTTGCCATAGAGCGGATAGCTCAGCTTGCCATTGCCATAAGTGGTCTTGAAAAAGACCCGGAAACTATGCTTCGTGTAGCTATCATTCCGGCTCGCGCCCCCGCGCAATCGCAGGCCCACGGCTTCGGAAAATTCGCCATGGCCATCCTCTGGCGTGAGCCCCGGCTTACTGAAGTCTAGCATCTCGATCGAGCCTGGGCGCTCGTAGTTATCGCCATGGCCATTGGTGCCATTGACATAAATGCCCGTCGTGGGGTCCGTCAGATTGTTCTGCTGCGTGACCACGGAAACGGAGGGGATCTGGGTGAGGGCGGTGCGGAGTTGTGCGGGCGTGTAGGCCGTGGGCGTGGTCAGCAGGCTGGAGGTAAAGCCGAAGTTGAAGGCTTGCCCGCCATTGGTCGTGGCGCTGGTGGGCCAGCCCGGTGGAATCGTGCCCGCCACCACACCAGCGGTCGTGAGGCTGGACTTGGCGGCGGTGGTCACATCATCCAGGAAAATGTACGTGTGGGTGTCAATATTGGTCGGTTTGTAGTTCGTTTTATAAGCTCGCGCGCGGACCACGCTGGTCTTGTTAATGAGCACTGGAGCCGTGTAGCGCACGCCATTGCCGGGTGTCGGCTCGCTATTGTCTAACGTGAAATAAATTTCCGCTCCAGCGGTTAGGGAGGTGATCGCCAGATTCAACGGCGTATTGTAGAAACCCCGCCGGTGGCTGAATGCGGTGTCCTTCACGGTGTCCAGATACCACGTGGTGGCGTTGATCGCAGCGGGGGTGGCGTTGGTCAGGAAAGCAGGTGGGACCACGGGTGCTTGCGTGAGGAGGAGTTCTGGTTGAAGCAGGAAATTCGTATCACTAGCCGCTGCGTTCAGCCCGTGAATCGCCAGCACATTGCCCGTGGCTAGCAAGGACGGGACCGCCGCAGAAACGTCGATGGTCTCACTCGTCGCGCCTTGGGCAGAGGTGCGTTTCACGGTGGCCACGCTGGTTTGATCTGGGGTGGTGGGAGCGTTTCGTCGCGCCACTTCCGCGCCATTTACATAAGCCACGAAGCCATCATCATAACGGATGCGCAATGCGAGGCCCACCGTGGTGGCCACATCGGCCACGTTGAAGGGCACGCGCAGATAGGCGGTGGGGCTGTTGTTCTGCATGGCGGTTTGCAGATCCTTGCGGATAAAAGGCCGATATCCTGACAGCTCCGTGCCCTTCACTTGCACCTCCCCCATGCTCAGCACGCGGAGGTCGTCGATGGAGGTATCCGTGATCGGCGTGACCGCATCCGGCGTGCGTTTGATGCGCACCCATTGGCCGATGATGGGCGCGCTGCCATTGGCGGCAGCGATATTGTAAATGAGGTCCGGCGGGCTTTTGAGGACGTTAGCCGGATTCAAAAGCGGGGAGGTATGGATCGGCGGATTCGTCGGCGTGAGGCCCGTGCCGGGGTCCGCATCGTAGATTTCCACCGTGATGTCGCGCAGGCGTTCGTTGCAGCAGAGTTCGCGATTGTGGATGCTGACGAGGTTGATGGCCGCCTTGCGATTGAGGTTCAGCGTCCAAGCGGGCGTGGGCTCCGTGGCGGGCGCAGTCGTGGCGAGGGTGTGGGTGAAATTGGTGTTGATGCCATCAACCGCTAACGCCGCGGTGTAGGTGCTATTCGTGCTCGTCTGCACCGCCGTGGGCGCAGGCGATCCACTGCGTGCTAGATTCACCAGGGCCAGCGAGCCATTGACCGTGACCTCGGCTAGTGAAAGCGCATAGCGATCTGCGTCATCGCCCGTGCCGCCGTTACCGGAAAGATCCGCATCCGCCGTGCGGGCGATCCGCACATGCCGCCCCGTGACGGTGCCCCCCGTCAGCGCTACCAAGTCCACCGTCAGCGTCGCTGGCCCAGCCAGCGTGTTCTCTGGATTCAACAAGGCCGAGCTATAAATAGCGTCTTGCGCGTCATTTAAAATGCTCACCGTAAGATCCCGGAGCCGACTCTGACTAGCCGTGCGATTCGTAATCACAATGCTGGTGATGACCGCATCTGAGCCGAAATCCAGATTCCAAAACGGCGTGGTGTCCGCATTGATCGTCTGCGTGTAGTCCGTGGTCAGGGCATTGCTGCCCAGGTTAGCCGTGTAGGGATAGAGCGTGGTGGACTGCGTGGCGGTGCCGCTGCCCGCAATGTTTGCAGGCGTGGGTGCCGGGGACGTGGTGTCATACCCCGTGCCCGGCGGCGTGGGACTAGCCAGCCAAGCCGCCCCAGGCGCAAAGCCCGTGGTGATCCAACCCGCATCGGGCGCGCTGCCCCCCGTGGGCACGAAGACGCTGGAAGCCGCACTGGAGATGGGATAGGCGGTGGTCGTCTGTTTCGCCAAGCCGTAAGTCACGTCCGTTTTCTGCGCGGGGTAGTTGTAGAAACTACTAGCCGTGCTGCCGCCCGGAGCCGTTAGGGCGAGGTAGCCCGCCTTCTTGGAAATGCTGAAATTCGTATGCAACTGCGCCCCGCTCACCGCGCGATTTTTCCCGGAGGCAAACACGATCAGATAACCCCCAGGCGCGATGCTAGTGCTGGGGAAAGCCCATTTTCCCAAGGCCCCAGGTGTATCCGTGAGCGTCCAGCCCAGCAGATTCACGGGCGTGGCATCGGGGTTAGTGATTTCGATCCAATCGGAATGAGCCCCATCCGAATCCACGATGGAGGTGGAGTTGTCAGCGAGGAACTCAGAAATGAGCGGAGCCGCCGAAAGCGGGCTAAGCACCGAGACCAGAAGCAACAGGAGAGAGGATGAGCGCATGAGGAGGTGGGGAGGAAAGTGATCCATGGGGAAGGCACGGTTATAGAGAAAGACCGCTGCCCTTGTAAACAAAGATTCTGCCGCAGTGACGGAGCCGTGGCCTGGGCGCGCGGAGGAGCCCGCCGTTGGTGCGCGGCTGGGCAAGCCGCTGGGATGAGTTCGGCCCCGTTTTCCCTGCGCGCTCTGTTCCTCTGCCGCTCTGCGTTAAAATGAAGATTTGGCAGCGCAGAGGGGAGGAATGACCCCTGTTAGCATATCCGCTCCTGACGCCCCGCCCGGTCCCGCGCCATAGCGCAGGGGAACTCCCGTGCTTTATTACCGCCTGAATATCCTGACGCCCCGCCCGGTCCCGCGCCATAGCGCAGGCGTCCTCGATCAACTTCGTGCGCGTTTCTTTGAGTTGCAGGAAATGCAGCACGGGATCGTCTATCCCCCAGTCATTCAGCGGCGGGTGGCTATTGAGATTCCGCACCGGCATAGCAAAGACCTGCTGACGCAGCTTGGGACTCCCATCCAGCGCAGCCTTGAATCCTGCTTCCTCGTGCCCTGTAATGTGCGGCGTGGGATAGTGGGACCACACCGTTGCCAGCAATTCCTCCGCCTCTGTTCCTGCCTGCATCAGACAGGCTCCCGTGCTCGGTCGTAGGTGATCTTGCTGATCGTAAATGCCGCACATCAGCGTAAAGGCAGGATTCGCTAGCAACTCTATTTTCCACTCCCAATCATTGAA
>JAYVOP010000318.1:0-14759 GCA_043757865.1 Verrucomicrobiales bacterium
GTCGCTCGGACTTAAAAAACGCCTGCACTACCCGCCAAAATTGACGGGCGGTTTTGTGGAAGGATTCTTTGGGGGCGGAGGATTCGGGGGAGGGCATCAGCTCTTAAGCTAATGCAGTCAGGGCTTTGATAGTATGGGGTGAACACCCCAGGCCCTGATGGAGCGCGAAGATAGTGAGGTTTTGGCAGCAAGACAAGTGATTCGTCGTTGGTGTTGGTAAGCCAGGGTCGGATCGGCAGCTATGATCGTTTTAAGAGCTGCGCGCTGGGTGGTTTCGAGCGCCTTGAGCTGGCGATGCTGGCCTGAATTTGCACCCTGGCGGTGGGGCTGGAGCAGGCTTCCAGAGGGTTCTGTTCTGGGATGATCATGGGGAGCAGTTGTTCGCGACGACGGGCTGCATCCCGTAAGCTTTGAGGCTATGGCGGTAGTGGCACCCAGCGGGCGGGGCTGCGCTCCAAGGAGTATTGGGCGATATGAGGTGGGCATCCACGCCGACGTTCTTCCTGAGCAGATTGAGCGACTGGCCAAAGCATTTGATTAAGGCGCATTGACGAGGCTAACATGGTGCCCGCTCTGGTATTAAAAATCGGCTAGGGCGCGGCCCTAGCAGCCCGTTTCTTCCAGGCAAAGATGGAGGCTGACGCTCGCTCCCACGCGCTTGAGCCATTGGAGAAACTTGCCCGTCCCAGTATCATCGGATTTGAAAGAGGCGTGCTGGGGCTGGGTTTTGGTAGCAGGCATCGAACTTCGCTTTGGCAACGTCAATACCGACGACGCCAGTGAGGCCTAGGAGGGTGGCTTCGGAAGCAATGAGGGCGTTTTTCTTCATCGTGAGAGGTGATTTATAAAGGTGAATTTTGGAGGTTCAAACGTGGTGGACTGGCCAGCATTCTAAGGGACTCATTCTTGTATAAGCAGACTCGCGCGGAGGGGGCACTTGACTAGGATAGTGCTGGAGTTTAAAAGAGTAACGACCTTTAGGGGATTTATCTCCGCGACGATCTCTAAGGATCTCCCCTTTCCTCGTGGTCCGGCCGTGTTTCCTGCTACCTCCTGAGCGCAGGCCAGATCGGAGGCACAGGCTAGAAAGAGACTCGTCATTTCGATAGTCGAATCCTCGACCAACGCAGCGGATTAAAAGTCCACGCTTACCCTCTCCCTGCCCGAAGGGGCCAGCCACCCCCGCAGCCAGCGCGCCCGCGCATCCTGATGGCGGAAGAACCGCAATTCCAGTGCTGATGGCGAGCGCAGGGTTTCGTGATCATCGCGCTGCTGGCCAGTAAGTAAATGGAGCTCTCATTTAGGCCGCTTCCGGTCTGGGGTAATGGGCGTGGGTTGGAGAAACTGGATGTCCCGATCCAGGCCGCTCCAGATGATTTCTGTAAATGTCCCTAACGGCACATGGAGTTGACCAAAGCTAGCGCTGGCGCAGGTCACTTGGCCATTCGCTAGGGCCAAGGTTTCCACGGTGAGGGCACCGCCTTGGACGAGGCGCAAGCGGAGCGGGGCATGCTCCGTTAGGCTGAGTTTCGGCTCGGAGGCAGTGGCGGCGGGGCCGAAGTCTGCCAGCAGCACTTTCTCCCGGGGGATCTCTAATTCCTCGCCTTCAAAGTCCAGCGTGAAGCCCGTGGGCGTGCCGGATTTGATGGCGGCCTTGGCTTCATCGCCATTGGCTAGGGCCACGGATTCGGTGGCTGCGTTCGGTAAGGCATTTGGCAGTTGGCCGTTCCAGGGAGCCACCCATAAGCGTTGCAGGATCAGGGAGCTGGCGCTACTGCCATCCGTATTGAAGGCGAGTCCGTAACCCCACGGGGCCACATCTTCTTTATTACGAGATTTCACCACCAGCATGGTGACATCATCCACGATGAATGTGGCCTGATGCAGCCGACGATCTGCCAGGATGCGGAACCGATGCCGCCGCGCCTCCCGGTCCACCTTATCCGCCCACTGCGCGCGCTGCGGCTCGTTGTTGCCGCCGCGTGCTTTGCGATCTTTAGGCGTGAAATCTTGGACCATCAGACCGTCGTTATAAACCTTCATTTGCAAGCCATTCAGCGGGCCGGAAGACTCGTAGAAAAGCTGCGTACTGAAGCCCTGCCCTTTCTGTGCCGAGGCCGTTTCAAACGTAATTTCCACGCGCTCCGGCAGGCCGTCCAGGGACTTCCCCAGGCTCACTTGCTTGCCCGCATTTCCGGGTAGGAAGAAGGCTCCGTCTAGGTAAACTTTATGGCGTGGAGTCGGCTGATCGTGGCGGTTTACGGCGTCTTCACTGTAGTAACCATTAGTGGCCATAGCCCCTTTCCACCAAGCCTCTGGCTGCGTGCCCCCTTCCCAGATGGCGGCCTGTCCGGGCTTGGATAAATAGAGCGTTTGCAGTTGGGGACGGGGGATGGAGAACTCATTGCCAAAATGGCTGCGCAGCCGCAGGGAGGCCGGATCTAACGCCACGAGTTGCCCACCTAACCAGTCGCCGTTCCGGAAGCGCACCACACAATCTCCCGGCCCCACTGGCATATGTGGTCGCGCAGCTAACAGCACCCCGCCCACGCGCTTCGTCTGGAAATCCACGCTGCCGCCCGCCGGAAATTCCCACCGCAGCGGAGCCGCGTGCCCTGCCGCTAGCAACGTGCCCCGCACTTGATCTCCGTTCCGAAAGACCAAGCGATCGGCAGGCGGAAAGGCGTTCATTTCCTCATGCGGATAAGTCAGCGCATAGGCCGCCTTCACTGGCAGCGGGATCTGTCCGCCGAAGGTGGTGCCTAACGTGAGCGTTTGCTCGGCTAGGGTGAGCGTGGCCAACTTCAGTTCCCCACGATCCGCCAGCGTCAGCCGTGGTCCCGTGGCCACGGGCAGATCCGCTGCGGGCTGCGCACGATGCCACCGCAGCATGGAAATACGCTCCCGCGCGAGGTCCGCACGGCCTGCCGCTGAACGGAATTTCACCGCGTTCCCCAGCACGCTTTCCAGCCGCCCGCGCTGGATCGTGCCGTCGGCTAGGGTCAGCAGATCGAGCTGCGGAGGAGCCCCGGAGCTTGATTCCGTAGGCGTCTGGCCATCCCACGGCAGCATGTGGATCTGACTGAGCGTCCAATCACTATCCGATCCCCAACGCATCGGTTGAAATGTGAGTGCCCCGCTCCACGTGCCTTCCGGCATGGCGGGGATGGCTTGATCCGCCACGGGGAAATCATTGATCGTCACGATGATGCGCCCCACCACGCGATCCATCAGCAGATGGTAACGAAATTTCCCCGCCGCGTTCGGCTTGGTGGCGATACGTGGCAGCGCGATGCTGCTATTGTTCAACTGCTTACTATCACACGCGGCGTAAATGTAGAGTTGCCCTTCATTGAGCCGGATTTGCGTCCACGCATTGCTGGCGGTCTCGCCCGACGGCGTGGCGCGACGGAAATTGAACGCCATCATAAAATTTTTCTGCACCTCACCTTTCTCCATGTCGAACTGGAGATCAATGCGGTCCGGCACCACTTGAAACGTGCGCTGGAGATTCCCTAACTGCTGGCAATGCAACGCGCGATCCTCACACGTCCACACGCCATTGGACGTCCAGCCTTCCAGAGATTCCGGGCCGTGGAAGACATCAGGCGCAGGGCCATTGGCAAAGCAAATCCAGTCGATCCAACGCGTCTCCAGCGTGATCCGCTGCGCATGGGCCAGGCGCAGCTCCACTTTCCCCTCTTTCACTAACAGCACCTCTGCCACCAGCCAATCCCCCGTCACTAACTGCACCGTGCAGCGACGCGGCGGAGCCTCCGCATCCGGCTCCCCATCTAAGAGTAGGCGATGCACGGTGCTCAATGGAAAGGCCATGGGCGCAGAGGCATCCGTGCGAAACACCGTTAGCGCGTCCGGGCCTATGGCCTTGATGGTGCCATGCAACACCGAGTCATCCGTGAACTCCATCACATGAATCCCCGCCGGATCAAACGGCTGACTCGGCCGCCCTGCGGCTGGCTGCTGCGCCATCAGCTTCCCCCAGGCCGGGGCACTGGCGAGCAACCACAGCAGCGCCATGGCCCCGCGCCAAGGAATGCGCTCAACGCTCATAGATGGGTAAATAACGATAATTTAGCGCCAGCGAGAGCAGCGCCATGCTGGTGCCCACGCCACTGTCCCAGCTTCCGTCCTCCGCCTGTGCTTCCGTGAGTTTCTTCACCAGTTGGCCATTCCACGTCTGCCATTCTTTCACATCGCCTTGGAAATAAGCCTGAGCCGCGTAATACTCAAAGTAATAAGGATAGCTGCTGCTAGACGCGCCCTCATTAGACTTCAGCGCCTTCCAGGCTTTCTGAAACACGGGCAGATCTTTCTTCCTAGCATAGGCATAAACCGCCACGCCAATGGCCGTGGTGGAGCCACCATGGCCGCCGCCGCTCCGGGGCAGATAACCGATGCTGCCATCCGCCACATTCTGACAGTCAGAGTAAAATTTCAGACAATCATCCACCGCTTGATCCGGCACCTTCAATCCCGCATTCCGGGCCGCCACTAGCGCTACGAAGCACGCCCCGCTCACCGTGGAATCCGCGTCCTGCGCCTCTGGGGAATACCGCCACGCCTTATTCGGATTGCGCGACTGGGACGTTAGGATCAAGCTCACGGCCTTTTGCAAGGCGGGCGCGATGCGCTCATCCTCCACCATGCCGTAGCACTCCGCTAACGCCAGCGTGCTGAACCCATGGTTATACATGGAATTGCCTATGTAGCCGTTGGCCTCCTTAGCACTGGCGAGAATTTTATTCAGACAACGCTTAATGGTAGCTGCATACGGGCCGTGATTCGGGTCTTCCCCATGCGCCAGCATCCCCAACGTGGCCAAGCCCGCCACCGCAGGCTCAGAACCATAGTTGCCAGGAAAGCCGCCATCCTCTGCCTGGTTAGCCACCAGCCATTTCAAAGCCTTCGTATAAATGCGCTCCACCTCCGGCGGCACCTGCGTGCCACGATAGAGATTCGTATCCTGGGCCCGCCCTGGGCTGATCGCTAGCAAAAGTGCGCAGCCCCAGCCAAGGCTAGGGAGAGCTAGGGAACGCAGAGCAAAAGGCATCGGGATAGAGAAAAGAAAGGGAAGCCAACGAAGCCCCTGCCATACCGCACCCGCCCGGCATTGCAATGATAATGAAACGGACTGCGGACTTGCCCTCCGCCACATCACGCACAGGGGCGGCACCCCGCCAACTCATTGACCTCCGCGCACTGTCCTCACATGATGCTAGCCATGAATTCGGGGCCATTTCCTTGCCGCTGTTGCGGCCATCGCACGTTGAGCACCGCCCCTCCAGGCTCTTGGGAGGTGTGTCCGGTGTGCTTTTGGGAGGATGTGCAGCCGAACGAGACTTATTTAGATCCCTACGAAGTGGCACTGGTGATCGCGCAAGAAAACTTTGCCGAGATCGGAGCTTGCGAAGAAAAATGGTGCCCCGCCGAGCAGCGGCTAGTAGGCCCGTAGAAAAGCGCGTGCGGCAGGCCTTCGCCATGGGACACCTCGTGCGAGACTGCAAGACCTTCGGCGGAGTCACGCTGCATCAAATGAATTGGTATGATGCTAACGGTATGTATGGCGAGGCCGCCTGAGAGGCCGCTGGCAGGCTGGACGAAGAGCGCCATTGGCGGGACGTGCCGGATGAAAAGTTGGCTAAATTTGGCGGGAACCTCACGTTTCTGGACGCCATCGGTTATCAGTTCTACCTCCCTGCTTACCTGTGCTTCGCCCTCCGTCGGCTGCGGATGGAGGATGCCTATCCAAACGAGGTTGTTTCCTGGCTGTGGGGTCCGGCCTACGATCGGGATACCTTTTTTGGCATGTGGAGTTCATTGAATGGGGATGAATACCACCAGGAATCTCATTACCCCTACCTAACGGACGCTCAGAAACAAGCTGTGGTGAGCTTTCTGCAATGCTTTGCCGTCCACGGCTTTCCTTCAGAGCGTGAAGATGCCGCCGCCGCCTTGGCAGGTTATTGGGGGCAGTTCCTCAGTCGCCCAGCATCTCCCTAGCAGTTCCGTGGCATCCATCCCCGCAGGCTAGCCTTCGGGTATTTCTGGCTGAGTGCCTGTCCGGCAATTGGTGTAATTGAGGCGCAGCCTCCATGGACTGCTCCAGCTTGCTGGAGCTTTCCCTCGCTGGCTTGCCAGCGGGGCGGCCAATTTCCCTCGCCAGCAAGCTGGCTGGGGAAAGCTCCACCAAGGTGGAGCAGTCCAAGGCTACGAACCCTGGGACGTGAGGCTACGTTTCTAAACATTACCGGACAGGCTCTGAGTGCGCAGCGAGACCATTTGGCCTGGAGTTGGCGTTCGACTTCACGTCTCTGGACGGCAGTGAGCCGCCGCCACTTCACTTCGGCTACGATCACGGCCTTGGGGTTCGCAGGATCGGGGGCCACGAAATCTATTTCCAGATCCTTTTCCCAATACTTAGGGATGCCGCCCACGAGGGAGCATTCCTCAAAGGAATCCAGCGCCTGCGGCTTGAGTGAGCAGGCTCGGCAGAAGGCTGCGTAGTCCATGGGTGGCACGGGCAAGAGCTTCTGCGCGCGGCCATAGAGCGGGGCGGTGCGCTTCAAAAATGGGGATTGGCAAACATGATGTTTCCCAAGCATCATGTTTCAGATGACGCATGTCAGGCCACTGGCCTTACAGGCTAGCGAGGAGAAGATTCAACGTGGCGCTGGGGCGGAGGGCGGCGTTGGCCTTAGCAGCATCTGGGCGGTAGTAGCCGCCCAGGTCCACGGGCTGGCCTTGCACGGCTAGGAGTTCCGCCACGATCTTAGCTTCTTGCGCGCTGAGTTGCGTGGCCAGCGGCTGGAATCTAGCGGCTAGGCTAGCGTCCTGCGTTTGCGCAGCCAGGGCCTGCGCCCAGTAGAGCGCAAGGTAGAAATGGGAGCCCCGGTTGTCGATGCTCCCCAGTTTCCGTCCGGGGGAGCGGTCATGCTCCAGGAATTTCCCATTGGCGATGTCCAGCGTATCTGCCAGCACCTTGGCGGGGGCATGGAATTGCGTTTGCGCGAGGTGCTCCAAGCTAGCGGCTAACGCAAAGAACTCTCCTAACGAGTCCCAGCGAAGATAGTTTTCCTGGGTGAATTGCTCCACATGCTTAGGTGCCGAGCCGCCCGCACCCGTCTCAAATAAGCCGCCGCCATTCATCAGCGGGACGATGGAAAGCATCTTGGCACTGGTCCCCACTTCCAAAATCGGAAAGAGATCTGTGTTGTAATCCCGCAGCACATTGCCCGTGACAGAAATGGTATCCAGTCCCTGCACGATGCGCTCCAACGAGCGCGTGCAGGCCGCAGCGGGCGGTAGGATGCAGAGGTCCAGCCCGGTCGTATCGTGCGCTTTTAAATACTGCTCCACCTTGGCGATGATCTGCGCATCATGCGCCCGGGCGGCATCCAGCCAGAAGATGGCTGGCGTCTGGGAGAGCCGCGCACGGTTCACGGCTAGCTTTACCCAGTCTTGGATGGGCGCATCCTTCGTCTGGCACGCGCGCCAAATATCGCCCGCCGCCACGGCATGTTCTAGCAGGATTTTTCCCGCCGCATCGATCACCCGCACGGTGCCCGCAGAGGGGATCTCAAACGTCTTGTTATGCGAGCCGTATTCCTCCGCCGCTTGGGCCATGAGGCCCACGTTAGGCACGCTGCCCATGGTCTGTGGATTCAAGGCCCCATGCGCCCGGCAGAAGTCTAACACGGCGGTGTAGATGCCCGCGTAGGAACTATCCGGAATCACGGCTAACGTGTCCATCGGCTGCCCAGCGGCATTCCACATCTTCCCACCCGCACGGATCATCGCAGGCATGGACGCATCTACAATCACATCCGAGGGCACATGCAAATTCGTGATCCCCTTATCAGAATTCACCATCGCCAAGGCCGGGCCGTTGGCGTAGGCCGCTTGCAGATCCGCCTCTAGCTCCACCCGCTGCGCAGCGGGCAACGCCTCTAACTTGGCCAGCAAATCTCCCAGACCATTATTAAAATCCACCCCCAGCGCTTGCAATGTGGTCGTGTGTTTGGCGATCACATCCTTGAAGAAGACCTTCACGGCATGGCCGAAAATGATGGGGTCAGACACCTTCATCATGGTGGCTTTTAGATGCAGGGAAAAGAGCAATCCCTCCGCCTTGGCGCGGGCATACTGGGCCTCTAGAAAGTTGACTAACGCAGCCTTGCGCAGCACGGTGGCGTCCATGATTTCCCCTGCTTTCAGCGGCAGCACATCTTTGAAAAGTTGCTGCGTGCCATCCTCCGCCGTGAACTCAATGCGCACATCCGTGGCGGCGGGCACAGTCACGGATTGCTCGTTAGCGAAAAAGTCATCCCGCCCCATCGTGGCCACGCGCGTCTGGGAATCCGCAGACCACGCGCCCATGCTATGCGGATGCTGCCGCGCATAATCTTTCACCGCCTTCGGGGCCCGACGATCCGAATTCCCCTCGCGCAAGACGGGATTCACCGCACTGCCCATGACCTTGGCATAGCGGGCTTTGGTGGCCTTTTCCGCCTCCGTGTTCGCACTCTCTGGATAGTCTGGGAGCGCATAGCCAGCGGTCTGGAGTTCCGCCACCGCGGCCTTCAGTTGGGGCACGGAGGCGCTGACGTTGGGTAACTTGATGATGTTAGCACTGGGCTCCGTGCAGAGTTTCCCCAGATACGCTAGCTCATCCTGCTGGCGCTGATCTGCGGGCAGGAGATCTGAAAAAGTAGCGATGATGCGCCCGGCTAGGGAAATATCCCGCGTCTCCACGGCTATGCCCGCAGGCTGGGTGAACGCCTGGACAATGGGCAACAGCGAGTAAGTGGCCAGGGCCGGGGCTTCGTCAGTGAGGGTGTAAATGATGGTAGGCGTTGCAGACATAGCTAAATAATCGGGGGTGGAAATTGGCCTGTCGCTTAACGCACCTCAACGGTCTTGCAATGGGGAAGACGCCCACTCCAGCGCCCACCCCAGCAAAATCTCCTCCGAACGATTTGGCCACCCGTGTGGTCATAACTCCACCCCGCTCCCCTCCTTCGAGGAAGATGACGGTGGGAAACTTTGACAAGCCTCAGATTATCCTTACACTCCTGCCCATCTCATCCCATTTACCCTCCCTTTCTGACATGAAATCTCTCCCTTCACTCACCCTCGCGCTGCTTGGTCTCACCGTCCCTAACTACCTCCCCGCCCAGTCCACTGCCGGGGCAGAGAAGGCTAAAATCCAACTCACAGGCGATGATGAAAAACCGGACGCGAGCCTGAAATTAGATGCCACTGGCAAGCTCCCCATGGCCAACAAAGACGATGCGTTGGCCCCGCTAGATGCCGCTGAGGTCAAGGAAGCCCCTCTCCCTCCCGCGCTGGCCAAGCTCACCAGGGATCAACAGGGGCGCTATGTTTCCGTGCGGGATGAGGCCACCAATTTCATGCGCTCCGTGCGCTTGCAGGAATCGTTAGAAAAGATCGGAGAAGCGGAGCGCATCGTGGGCGAACCCATCGCTGAACTGGAAAATCTCCGCGGTGCCATTTACACCAAGATGCGAGATTTCCCCATGGCGCGGAAGCATTTCAGCAACTCCGTGAACCTGGATAAAGAGAGCTTTCACCCCCACTTCAACCTCGCGGAGCTGGACTTTGTGGAAAAGAAATTCCCCGCCGCCATCACCGCTTTTACCGCCCTGATCGGAGAGAATGAGAAGCTGAAAAAAACCGCCTCCTCCCAAGTGAAACCAGACGATCGCGTGGCCGTAGAGCGGCAGTTCGATGCCACCAAACGCTTGATGGAATTCAAACTCTTTATTTCTCAAACGCTACAAAAAAATCAGGAAGAGGCCGCCAAGCTATCGAAAGATTTCAACGCCTACGATAATGATAGCCCCGCCTATTATTTCGCCAAAGCGGTGCAGGATTTCAATGCGGAGAAGAAGGAAGCCGCCGAGGAATGGATCGCCTCTGCGAAGAAGATCTATCCCGCTGCGATCACAGAGGTGTTCGTGGATTCGTTGGTGGAAATGGGTTGGATGACCACGCTCGCCCAGTGATCGCCAAGATTAAAGCGCTAGCCGGGTTAGACGTGTCCGTGGATGAGGTGCTCTACATGCCGGATCTAGAGGCCCCCGTGGACCGCCCGCATCCGTTCATCTACTTTATCACCATTGCCAACCGCACGGACTTAACCGTCACCGTCCGGGGCCGGAAATGGGTCGTCTGGCAAGGGCTGGCAGAGACGATGGTGACTGAGGGAGATGGCGTCAGCGGCCAATTTCCTCACCTAGCTCCTGGGCAGGAATTCAGCTATAAAAGCAAGCACTGCGTCAGCCAATCTAGTGAGGCGGAAGGCGCATTTTTCGTCGAGACCGAGGACGGACGCCATTTCCATACTCGCATCCCCCGCTTCTCCATGCAGTTGCCAGAGTGGGTGTAGTTTCAGGTGTTAGCTCGGCAATTGGAAGCAGACGATCTCATGGGCTTCCCGGTGGTTCGTCCAGAAATGGTGTCCATCAAAAGCCAAAGCTCGAGCCTGAAAGGGAAGGCGCGCCACATCCTCAATGAGCGGCATGCTGGGCCGTGGATCCACGCGGGTGATCCAATAGTCGGTCGTCGCTTCATCATCCGTGCTCACCAAATAATACACGCCGTCCACCAGCACCTGCCCAGCGATCCCATGCGGAGCCCGGATCGTCCGTAGCACCGCGCCATCGGCCCCCAGCATGAGCAACTGCTGCGCATACCATTGACTGACATGCAGGTGGGAGCCATCGTATCCTAACTGCGATCCCGTATCGTCCGGGCAGGGGATCTGCCACATTTCATCAAAGCCCACCTGCGGCACACAGCGGCGGATGATGCGGTTATCCTCCGGCCCCTCACCACACAGCACCCGCAGCTCCCCGCCCACCGCCGCTAGGCCAAAGGGATGGCCAGGCGCAGGCGTTTCCCACTGCACGCTCAAGTCCGCTGGGCTCAGCGCATAGATCCGGCTAGTGGCGAGTGAGCCCATCCACAGCGTAACCCCATTCCACGCCAGGGATTGGGGACGAGGGGCAGGCGAAGCGAGGCGACGGAGTTCTTGGATAGATTTCATACGGCCGCAGCATGGCGCACCTGCGGGCACCTTCAATCAAAGAAATCTGCGCACGCTACGAAGATGCTCACCCCGCAGATATTTTTGCATGGCACGTCTAACCCAGTGGACACGGCACTTTGGCTCTGATCTAGCCGCCACCCGGGCCTCAATGCGCGAAGGCCGCGTGGTTCGGGTGGCGGGAGATCTGCATGGCGGGGATGGGCGGTAGCTCGCGGATGGGCAGCAGGTCCACGTGCTTGGCACGCTCCACAGCGCATTGCTCGCGGAACTCATGCCAGCGGCCCCAATCTAATTCGGGCGCATATTTCACTTGGCGCAGCAGGCTCATCCATTCGATCAGCGCACGCTCGTAGTCGCCTTCGCCAAATTGATCTGTCAGCAGATCCCGCCGCCGCTGAGGATGGGCAATTATTTCCGTCAGGAGATCCGCCACCCCTTCGCTATAGCCCACAGGCAGCCCTAAATTCAGGTAGCCAGTGTAGTTCGCAGCTCCGTAAGCACCCAGGCAGGCGGCCGCTAGGCGCTCGCTGCCGGTGGCGATGCCCCAGGGAATCTCTAGCCGACGTTGCCCGCCCCGGAGGTTCGCCAAATGCACGACCAGCTCCTCTAACGGATAGGATAAATCTTCTAACGCCGCCGCAATGGCCAGCCCTTCTCCGCCGGTAAAGCAACTGAAGACCACGCCCCGTCGCGTCGGCGTGCCATCCGCTTCCATCAGGCCGAGCTTCCGCCAAGCATAGGCCGCGGTATTGCTCGGAGCCATGCGCTCCTCACCGCCTTCGTCTTGGAAACTAGGTGCTACCTCTAGCCGCACCACGCGTTCTTCCGGGGCAATGATCGGCACATCGAAGCTATCGAAATACGCCTCATGCTCCGTTCGACTCCAGTCGATCTGCACCATCAGAATCTCCCCGCGTCGCACGATGCCGGAGAAGCGCCCACCGTGCAGGTGAGGGGTCAGCAGCGGGATCACTTGATCGTCCAGTTGATCGTAAGAATAGAGCGTCTCCGCAGCCAGCAGCAACATTTCCCGGATATTCTTGGTCAGTTGGAATTGACGCGGACTACGCTCAATGGCCAAAGGAAATTCTTTCCCATAGATCCAGTTACCATGATTCTTATCCACCTTACAGACGCGGCCAATGGGGAACTCTTGGTTGATAAATGGGAACACATGCAGCGCGTGCTCCAGGTGGTTCTTGAAGAAAATTTTGATCTGCGCCAGCGGCACTTTGGCAAAGCGGGCCGCGTCCTTTACCTCCCATTCCCCACGGCTATTAAAAATGTCCGTGCGCGTGGGCCCCAGGCCGAAATAACTGTGCGCACTTAACTCCGTGCGCGCGGTGTCCCGCTTCACAGCTTGCGAAGAGGCCGCCACATGTTTCTCGAACCCCAGCAGGAGGTGCTGCTTGCTGAAGAGCGAATCACACAGCCGCTCCGCCGCCGCAAAGTTGCTAGCCCCGGCCAGCGAGGCCCGATCCATCACCCGGATCAGCGTCGGCCAGTCCACTTGATTCGAGCGTCGCAGCACCTTCTGGCTCGCATCGCCCAGGCGCGGACCACGCTCGGCTAAGATCACGTAACCACGTTCATCCATACCGCGTCGTCCGGCGCGCCCGAACATTTGCAGCAGCTCATCCGGGGCGATCTCGCGCTCCACCTTACCGTCGAAAAAGATCCCCTCAGAGACCAGCACACTGCGCATGGAAAAGTTGATTCCAGCGGCTAGTCCCATCGTCGCCACCACCACGCGAAGCTGTCCAGCCTTAGCCAGAGGCTCGATGACGCCCGCCCGTTGGAGGAAACTAAGCCCACTGTGATGGTATGCCACGCGCTGCCGCAGCATGGCGCTGAGCGTAGGGCCTAGCACTTGATCTTGGCGGTCCGTGAGCGTGAGCGGATCGGCAGTGGGGAGTTGGCTGGCGATCTGTTTGGCCAGCTTTTCCGCCTGAAGCCGGTGCGGTGCGAAGATCAGCAGCGGCCCCAGATGATTCCCGAGCACATCCCCCGCCACCCGCGCCCAATAATGCGCGGCCGAGCGCGGAGCACGGCGGCCCAGAGATTCCCAGTAAACTTCCTCCAGCGGCACGGGCCGCACTTTCGTGCTCACCACCTCCACGGAACGTCCCAGCCGCCGCAGCCAATCCGCCACCTCCTGCGCATTCCCCACACTACCGCTGAGCAGTAGCAGTTGCGTTTCCCTAGGCGCTAACGCTAGGGATAGCTCATACGCCAGCCCGCGCACCGGGTCCGCTAGCATTTGATATTCGTCCACCACCAGCAGCCGCGGGCCGATCCCATGGAGGAAATTTTCCCGCTGCGTCTCCAGCGTGGCCACCACCACTGGCGCGTCCAGATTGTCCGCCACATCCCCCGTGGCGATGCCCACATCCCAACCCAGCGCCTGCCATTCCAGCCGCTTATCATTGGCCAGCGCCCGCGTCGGCACGGTGTAAATGGCTTGGCCCTTGAGCTTATGTTCTTTGACCAGAATCTCGAAAATATGGGTTTTCCCCGCCCCCGTGGGCGCATCCACGATGACGTCCTTCCGAGCATGTAAGTGCCGCACCGCCTCTTGCTGCCAGAGGTCCGGCAGCGCTAAATCTATAGGAAAACCTGACATCTGGAAGCCGTAGCGATGAATCCCGCCATTTCAAGTTAAGGAATGGCATTCGCCTCAACTCGTAATTCCCTCAGCGTGAATAGCCCACCCCAGACGGCTCCCACCCTTTTCCTCCCACCACTTGTGCGGGCTACCTTTACCCTGTCATTTGCGGTTTGGGGTGCTGGTGATGCCTTCGGCAGCAACGTTCTTCCCTAATCCTTCCACCACTTCACACTTGCCACCTCCGTAGCCCCTCGCAAACGCCCGCAAATCAGTTTCTACCCATCAAAATAACCAAAACCACACCCTCATTATGAACGACCGTGAAACCTGTCGTTACGATATGTTTGGCCGCGTCCAGACCTTCGGAAAAGACCACAGTGGGGATTTCCCCGCTGGCAGCAAAGCCGCAGGCCACTCCGCCACCCTCGCCCCCAACGCGAAAGGAAACCCGCCACCCCGCCGGACAAAAAAGCCCGGATTGTAAGCCTCTTGGCCCCACGGGCAACTGGGACGCGGTAGCGCATAGTGATTAGCAAAAAAACTAGCGCCCGCGCGCGCCCCCACGCACACTTCTCCCATGCCAACACCAATACTCTGGGACAACGACCTGACGTGGGATAACGCGCCAGACCTCTTCTGGGATGGTGACCTGCCTGAACCACCAACCCAATAAACTTATGGCTATCGATAACCGTATCTCCATCACCATCACTGCCGCACAGAAGCAGGCCATTGTAGATGCCGTGGCGGCTCTAAAAGCCGCCGTGCAGCCCTTCCTCATCAATCTTACCTCTACCGAGCGCCAGACGCTGCCCAAGATTAGCGATGCCACCCTGCCTTTCCACGAAAAATGCACCGTCTATATGGCCCAGCACCCAGAGCTAATCCCCGCCTTCGTGGACACCGCCGAGCTAGCCAAAGATCAGGCGGCCCTGGAGACACTGGTCCCCTGCCTCAAGGCCCTGGCCCCCCTCTGTGAGGGCTTTGAGGATACCGTGTGCCTGCTCTACAGCGACGTGTATCTGGCAGAATTATCCTTTTATGCCAGTGCTAAGCAGG
>JAYVOP010000319.1:0-3912 GCA_043757865.1 Verrucomicrobiales bacterium
GTGACTTGGCCGTTGTGATATTCATGGCGCACCTCACTGAGCATTTCGCCAGAGAGGTAGTCAGACACGGAAATGAAGTTAATGAGACGGACAGCAGACATGCGCCTAACCTGGGGGGAATCCGGCTTGGCGCAAGCGGCGCATTGCCGTGGCGCACCGGATAACTCCTGCCTTGTTTCCTCCACCATCTGCGTCTAGAGGGCAGGCTATGCCCTCGTTATTTCGTCTGATGCTGTTGATTTCCCTACCCTTATTCCTGCTCGATTTTGTGAGCAAGGAATGGACCGTGCGCAGCTTCCCTGCGCCTAGCACGGAGTTCACGCCCCCGCTCACCGTCATTCCCGGCTTCTTCGATCTCACCCGCGTGCATAACACGGGCGTGGCCTTTGGGATGGGCAATGGAGGGGCTTATGCCAACTACATTTTCGGCACTATCAGCCTCACCGCCCTAGCCGCTTTGGGGTGGATGTATCGTAAGGGCGGCTTCCCCACGCGCATCGGTCAGCTCGCGGTGGGGCTTTTGATAGCCGGGGTTTTGGGGAATTTACTGGATCGTTTTCTGCGCGGCTATGTGGTGGATTTTCTCTCCTTTCATTATCGTGATGCTTGGTCCTTTGCGGTGTTTAATATCGCGGACTCCTGCATCTGCGTGGCCGCGGGTTGCCTGTTCCTCAGCGCCTTCCAGAATCAAGCCCCCGCCGCCACCACTGGTAAATCATCCGCTCCCCTCACATGAAATTCCTCCTCCTCAGTGGTCTCGCCCTCACCGTTAGTGCGTTGGCCCAGCCCACCGCTGCTGAGCTAGCCGCCGCCTATGCGCAACGCACCGTGGTGCTCTACAATGCCACACTACCCAAGAGCAAGGAACTAGCCGAATACTACGTCGAGCAGCGGCAGATCCCGCGTGCGAACCTCGTAGGGCTGAATTGCGCTACAGATGAAGAGATCCAGCGTGGCAACTACGATGCCACCATCAAAGATCCGCTGCGCGCCATCTTTACAGAGCGTGGTTGGTGGAAGCTGGGCGAAATCAAAGGCACCAAAATGTGCGTGCAAACGAGCCAACGCATCATGGCCGTGATGCAAGGCATTCCGCTGCGCATCTGGCCAGAGAAAACCTACGGCCCCCCAGACCCCAAGACCCAGGAACGCGCAGAGATCTCCCCCACCCCATTGCAGGCCAATGCAGCCTGCGTGGATGCCGAACTCTCCGCTTTCGGACTCGTGGACGCCCCCAGCGCAGGACCGATCAGCAATCCCTATTTCGGCAAATCAGATTCCTTTATCACTCAAGAGTTCGCTCCGTTTTTCCTAGTTAGTCGAATCGACGGACCCACCTATGAAATCGCCAAGGGGTTGATCGATGACGCCCTCGCGGTGGAGAAAATTGGGCTCTACGGCAAGACCTATATCGACTTCGCACAGAAGACG
The DNA here is from genome assembly GCA_043757865.1 of Verrucomicrobiales bacterium. Classification (GTDB taxonomy): domain Bacteria; phylum Verrucomicrobiota; class Verrucomicrobiia; order Verrucomicrobiales; family V1-33; genus JAGNEJ01. Next base: position 1,432 of record JAYVOP010000319.1, read on the forward strand.
GATCCTGGTTATAAAGAGGGCGAAGACTGGCTGCTGAGTAGCGCTAAGACGTTGGCCAATAGCGGTTTCCCCATGATCGCAGATGTCTCGCCTAGCACGTTTCCCACGAACTATCCCATGAATGATGCCGCCGTCTATCTCGGCTGGTATCAACTGCCTGCGGACGGTCCCTTTCTGAATCCTAAATTTCGTTTTAAGCGTGGTGCCATCGCCTGCCATCTGCATAGTTTCAGCGCCACGACCCTGCGGCACACGGACTCTGGCTGGGCCGCGCTGTTCCTTAGCCAAGGAGCCACGGGCGTGTTTGGCAATGTCTTCGAGCCTTATCTCAGCCTGACGATTCACTTTGATAAACTGACGGATCGGCTCCTGCGTGGTTTCACCCTAGCGGAGGCCGCCAGCATGGCCACGCCCGCTTGCAGTTGGATGAATGTGGTCATTGGCGATCCGCTCTACCGCCCCTTTCAGGCGGACATCGACCATGGAAAAACCGATCCCGAATACCGCCTGCTGCGCCAAACCATGCGGGATAATTCCATGAGTAATGGCAGCAGCGCCAAACTCCTGAGTAAGCTAGAAACGTCCGCCCAAGAACTTAAAAGCGGCACGCTGTATGAGTCGCTAGCCCAGATCGCCATGGGCAGCCCGCCGCTGGATCATGCCCGCATCCTCAAGTATCTCACCGCCGCGCAAGCCGCTTATGCTAAGGCGGCAGATCAGATCCGCGTGGTGTTAGTGCGGGCGGATTATTTGCAGTTAAACGACCAAAAATCTGCCGCCATCAAGCTCCTAAAAGCCAGCCTCACCCAGTATGCGCAGGAGCCAGAAGCCAAGGCCATGGCGGAACGGCTGGCCGCTCTCAAGGCGCAGTAATCCACCGCCATGTTCTCCACTCTGGCCCAGCGCTATCAGGAATTTGTGCAGTCAGCATCTGCGGGTTTGGCGTTGTTAGCGGAAACTGAGCCCCTGCCGCTCACGGAGTTGGAGTGGCAGAGCCGCTGGTTCGCGGGCGACTTCGGCACGCAATTCCACACCACGTTAGGCGAGCCCGTGGAGATCGTGCAATTTGGTTGGTGGAACCACGGAGCGGGACCAGATTTCCGCGAATGTGCGGTGAAATATCGCGGAGCAATTTTGCGCGGCAGCATTGAGCTAGACCCCGCGGCCCGCGACTGGGAACACCACGGCCATGCGCAGAATCCGGCGTATGAGGATGTGGTGCTGCACCTCTTTCTGCGGGCGGATGCGCAGGAGTTTTTCACTCGCACGGCCACCCATCGGTCCGTGCCGCAGGTGCTGCTAGACCCCAGCCTCCCGCCTGCGGGGGAAACCCTACCGCAGCCACCCGCCAAGCCTGGGAGGTGCTCCGTGCGGTTAGGAGAGTGGCCTGCGACCAAGCTCACGGACCTCTTCGCCTCGGCCGCGCGCTATCGGCTAGAGTTGAAAGCCGCCCGCTGGCATCGCGTCATCCGCGCGCAGGGGTGGGATCAAGCCGTCTTCCAAGGCCTAGCCGAAACCCTGGGCTACGCCAATAACAAACTACCCATGACCGTGCTGGCCCAACGCTGGCCGCTGGCCACGCTGCGCCAGCAGGCGGACGCGCGGGAGGCCTACTGCTTTGGAGCCGCTGGATTCCTTGATGGATGCCAATTTGATCAAACGGACAGCATCACCAAATCCTACCTCCGCATGCTCTGGGAAGTCTGGTGGAAGGAACGGGCCGCCGCCCTGTCCGAGCCCACACGCCCCTCCCTAACATGGCATCTCAGTGGCGCGCGCCCCATGAATCATCCCCAGCGGCGGGTGGCTGCGCTCAGCGAGATAGCCGCCCACTGGCCCCAGCTCCGACGCCACCTCCACCATGCCGAATCCTTTGTGGAAAAGGACTTCCGCGCCACGCTGGAAGGCCTGCGCCATCCTTACTGGGACTACCACTACACGCTGACCTCCGCCCCGGCTAGCAAGCGCATGGCCCTCATCGGCAGCACCCGCGTCAGTGACATCTTGGCCAACCTCATCTTCCCCCTGCTCATCCCGCAGCGGGAGCCGCTCTGGCGCGCCTACTGTGAACGCCCCGCTCCGCTGGATAACGAGAAGACCAAACGCGCCGCGTTACGACTCTTCGGCCCTAACGTCACCCGGGCCGCTGAATTCACCAGCAAACTCTACCACCACCAAGCCCTGCTCCAGATCTACCAAGACTTCTGCTGCCAAGACGCCAGCGACTGCGCCCAGTGCCCCTTCCCCCAGCAGATCGCCCAGTGGGAGTGAGGCCGTCGGACGTTTTCAGGGCCAGTAGGGTAATCTTTAGAAATAGGCTGTCACCTTTTGCCGCTCCATGGGAAAGAGTTGGTGCGCCACTGGAGCGCGCCCCCCCCCCTCTCAAATCCCCTGGACTGGATGAAGCTCTGCTATTGGGCAGTCGGGATCTTTATCGTAGTGGCCATGTATCTCCGCCGCCGGGCGCAGAAGTTAGCCTTT
>JAYVOP010000320.1:0-14710 GCA_043757865.1 Verrucomicrobiales bacterium
GCGGAGAAACGGAAGCGCCGGAATCACTAGCGTTAGACCGAAGCCGCCTAACGCCTGCCAGCGCATGGCTTTAGGCGTATGACTCCACAGCAACGGCAGGAAAATGAGCGCGACATATTTGATCCCAATCGCCACTGCCAACAGCGTCCAAGCCCAGCGCGGGCGGGCGATGCAGACGATACTGCCAACCATGGCCAACACCATGAACGCATCAAAATGGCCTTCCCCCGCATAGCTAATCAGCGGCACCGGATTCAACGCATACAACGCCACCCAGCGCCAGTGAGTGACCGCCAGCACTAGCAAGGCGATCAACGCCAAGTCCGCCACGCTAGCAGCAAATTTAAAGCCCTCCACCGTGGGGGAAATCTTGTCCACCGCCGCACACAACAACAACGCTAGCGGCGGGTAAGCCGTGCGCGACTCCTTGTGGTTCATCCGTTGCCAGTGGGCATCATGGCGGTCGTGATACTGCGGATCAGCCGCTGGAGCCGCATACGGGCTGAGCCCATCCAAGACCAACTGCCCTTCCCACATATACCGATGCACATCATCCGAGGCCGGAATCTGCCATGCTACCCCACGCACGCCCAGCGCCAAGCCAATCAACAAGCACAGTTGCGCCTGCCGCCGCCAATGCTGCGGCCACCATTTCCAGGCGACCACTGCCAGCAGCATCCACACGGATGACAGCGCGATCTTTCCCCACAAAGTATTCCAGAGTGAATCAATCATGGGGACTCTTTCCTAGCAGCAGGAAGAACCTCCCACAATCCCCGCAATCCTAACCAGAGAAAGCCACCGGCATGCATCAGCAGCACCCCCAGTGATCCGGTTCCCCAAGGCCCAACGTATCGTAGATAGGTGAACCCAGCATACAACCCTAGCGCTATTTCCACCAGGGAGTCCACCGCCGCCGTGCGGCCACCAGAGCTGATTCCAGCTCCCTTCGGAGTGCGGGTAAATTCTCCCGTGGGTCCGCAACAAGCACTGAGAAACGCCTTGGTTCCCGTCCAGGCCAAGCTACTGCCCAGCAAAATCATAGATGCTAGCCCAAGGAGTCGGGGCGTCTGCTTGGAGGTTAAATTCACCATCGGCACCACCGCCGTCAGCACCGCCGCTAGCATCATCAAGGAGCCTCCCAGCATGGACTGACCCAGCAACCACGGGGCCGCTAGGCAATGCAGCAGTAACAGCGGCTGGAGCAGATACTGGCCTTCATGCAGCGTGCCCAGAACCTTTTTGTAAATGGGTAACTGCGACCGCCAGAGCCGCGGCGCTAGTTTAAATAACGTCTGCGTGCTGCCCTTGGCCCAGCGGAATTGCTGCTGCCGATACGCTGCTACCGTGCGGGGAATTTCCGCTGGCACCACCAGATCATCCAGATACGCCGCGCGCCAACCAGCCATGCCAGAACGATGCGAGAGATCCAGATCCTCTGTCAACGTATCCACCTGCCAGCCGCCCGCCGCATCAATAGCCGCTCGACGCCAGATGCCAGCGCTGCCATTGAAGTTCATCAGCAAATCCGCCGAGGCCCGCGCACACTGTTGCACTTGGAAATGGGCGTCGATGTTGGTGGCTTGGGCCCTCGTTAGGAAATTTTCGTTCGCATTCAAATGTCCCCAGCGCGCTTGGGCAAAGGCCACGCTGGGATCCGCCAGGAGTAACGGCAGCAGGCGTTGAAGAAAATTTACGGGCGGCAAAAAGTCCGCGTCAAAAATAGCGGTAAACTCGCTGGAGTCTTGGGTTAGCCCGGCGGCTAGGGCTCCGGCCTTGTAGCCCGTGCGCGGGGTGCGTCGCAGCACCGTGATGCTGATTCCTTTGGCTACTAACTCTGCCACCACGCGATCCACAATTTCTCGCGTGCCATCCGTGGAGTCATCCAACACTTGGATGTGATGCTGCCCCGCCGGGTAATCCATAGCCGCTACCGCCCGCAGCAAGCGCTCCGCCATGGCTGGCTCATTGTAGAGCGGAAGCTGCGTGGTGACGGTAGATTGCCCTCCCAGGAGTCGGAACCCCTGGCCCCGGTCCATCTCGTCTACTGGTGCCAGCGGCCCCGACTCCTTGAATCTTAGCACTACAAACCAGAGGGCAGCCAACGCATACAGCGCTAGCACGGTGGAAAAAATACCTGTGAGGGCCGCCGCCATGGTCAGCAGGTCACGGTTGCTAGCTTAGCCTGCGGTAGCCTGCGCCACGCGCGCCAGCCAGCGGTAAAGATCGCGCGGCCAATCCGCAGGCTGTGCCGCAAGGACACGCCGGTGACTTTTTGTTCGCCAGCGATGCGCGGGCGTTCGCTGGTCGCTATTTGGCTGACTTTCATGCCGAGACGTGGGGCGATAATCTGCGGTTCAATGGTCCAGCCCCAGCGAAGATCGCCCGGGGCTTGCTGCCATTGGGTAAAGAGTCGATCTGAAATGAGGCGATAAGGCCCTAGGTCTGCATAGAACTTGCCCGAAAGCACGCTCGCCCAGAGGCCTAGCAGGACATTGGTGATGACGCGGCTGAGGCCGAACTCAAGGAGTGGGGGCGTCCCGCCCCCACGTTCCTCCGCATCAGCGGGGGCAGGATGCCCCCCCTCCTTGACGTGCAACCAAGTGCGCTGTCCTAGCACGAGGTCCGCGCCCTCACGCCACGCGGCAATCAAGGCTGGAAGCTGCGCAGGATCATTGGCCGCATCTGCCGCCATGAAAAGCCAAGCATTTGGATTAATTACTAACTGCACGGCAGAAATAGCCGCTAGGCAACCTTGCCCGTAGCCACGCTCAGCCGTTTCACCCACGAGCACGTCCGGGTGTTGGCGTAAAATTTCTCGGGAGGCATCCGTGCAATCGTTCAGGCCCACCGCCACCACCGCCCCGCATTGCGCGGCCCACGGGGCTAGCCCCCGCAGCATCGCGTCTAGGCAGGGCGCTTCATTGCAGGCGGGAATGATGATGGCTAGCTCAGGGTTCATGGGTGGCTGAAAGTTTATCTAGCACGACTCGTTCACCCTTTTCCAGCCGTCCAAATTTCAGCACTCCGGTGGGACAATCGGAGACACACGCAGAGCAGCGTACGCACTGCGGATCAGCCATCGGCTTGCCTTGGTTGGCAAAGCTCATGACGTCGATGCCTTGGTGACATACCGAAGTGCAGACGTTGCAGGAAATACATTTCGCCTTCTCCGCAAAGATCCGAAACTTTCCGAACCGGGCATAAATATGCATCAAAGCAGCCAGCGGACATGCCACGCGACACCACACGCGCCCACTGAAATGAAAATAACACGCGACTCCGATCACGCCCGCCCAGAGCAGATCCACGAAGTATTTGTAGTTGAAAATCGGCAGCCCGTGGCCCTCCACCGGCAAGCCTTTAAAGAGAAATGCAAACGCCTGCACCATGCCAGGCACGCCACACCACGCCAAGATTTGCATGAGCATGAGCACCAACGCGAAGGTGAAGAACACTTGCCCAATCATGTTCGCCTTATTCCAATTCCGCCCATGCGGCATCTTGTGGCGATGCGCATCGCCCATCGTTTCTGCCAAAGCTCCGCAGCTACAGATCCAGCCACAATACGCGCCCTTGCCCCATTTACGCACTATCCATGGGATGAGCACGAACGTCTGCAACGAGCCTACAATCAGCCATCCCCAGAGTGGAGTGGTGGTGAACCAGTTGTAAACAAACAGCGGCCACGCGAGGATGAATCCGTACGCCCGCCAATACTCGCGCTCCATGCCGAGGCCATCCGTCATGGGAAAAAACGCATTGGCTAGGCCGCTGAGCGGCATCCCGGAGGTGAACCAGCCGTTGCGGCCTAACCACGGTAAAATCAGTTCCGGCAGCAGGAACAGCGGCAGCCACTGGATGAGCGCTAACACGGTCGTCTGCAGCCTCACATACGGCGTGCGCCTGCGCTGCACGCGCTTCCAGCCAAACCAACTCACCAGCAAACAATAGGCCAGCGAGTAATAGAAACCGCGCTCGCTGGCGGCCTTGACTAACGTGTGCAGGAAGCTCGTGGGCGCAGCCTCCCCGCTGGTCCACCAGGCGGAGGGATCGATGCCGCACGCAGGAATAACCCAAGATTTCCAATGATAGATAAACAAGGAAAGCAGCACCATCAGCGCTAGGCTAAGCTTCTGCTGCCACTGCCATTCCCCCGCTATGGTGATGCCGCTGCGGCGGAAGAAATCCAGCGGTGCCTCGCGTCCGATGAGTATGAAGACTGCTTGGTTCGACAGGGTGGCCGCGTTAGTCAGCGTGACCTCCGTTTCCGAAATTTTAACTGGAGCAGCATCTAAGATGACGGTGACATTCGTCGCTTGCAAGGCGGTTAGGTTGTCTGGTTTGGGGCGCGTCAAAGCATTGCCACGATAGGCCAACGTGGTGCGGGCACCCGCCTGGGATAAGGCTATGGCGGCTTCCACCGCGCTGTCTCCACCGCCGACGACGAGCACGTCTTGGTCGCTAAATTCCTTGGGATCATGCAGCCGATTCGTGACCTTGGGCAGGTCTTCTCCTGGGACACCTAACTGACGGAAATTCCCCGTGCGTCCAATTGCCACGATGACGCGGCGGGCGCGACCGATGATCTGCGTTTCTGAATGCACCGCAAAGTCCGCACCCTCTTTGCTAACGTGATTAACATGGGCTGTGACGATGGTAATGCCTGCGGCGGCACGCTGTGATTCCAACTCCGCTAGCAGGCTTTCTTTGACCTCGCAGTTGTGGTCGAAATTGAGCCCGCCGCTCGGTTGCAGGGCCACGGGATAGGTGAAGATGGGCTTGCCTTGAGGGAAATTTTCCAGCGTGAAAAAAGGCCGCGCGGCTTCGTAGATGACACCCGTTAGGCCAGCTTTTTTAGCCTCCATGGCTGCGGAGATGCCCGCCACGCCTCCACCGATGATGGCGATGTCCACCTGGCTAGCGGACTGCGGACGCACCTTGGAGAACTCGGGTTCACGGGCGATGGCTTGAACGGCTAGGGTGGCGCTCTCGGCAGCAAACTTCAGCAAGGGTACGCCTGCCAAGTCCCCAATAATGTGCAGGCCGGGCACGTTAGTGGAACCGTGCTCGCCTACATGCGGGAGCTTTTCCACGGTGCCTGCGGGCCATTGTCCGTGCAGCCAATGATAGTAGCGGGCGATGATGTTCATACGGTGGTGCCACCGCAACTGGAGCCTGCACCAGCGGTGCAGGCGAGGCAATGTTCTCCGGTGCGGATGGGGTAATTCTGGAGGCTAGCGGGGGTAACGTCCCAGAGGTTTAACAACGCGCCATTCTTCAATTGCATGCCCAGCATTTGGTTGAAATCACAATCATAGATCTCCCCCTTCCATCCAATGCTGAGGGTGTTGCGACACATCAATCCAGCCATGGTGGCGGGATTGAAGCTGTTGGCCAGCAATTCTAGATACGCGTCCCATTGGCCTGACTCGCGCAGTTCGGTGGCGAAGCGGGCGATGGGTTGGTTGGTGATGGTGAAGAGGCGCGTGAAGACGATGCCGAATTGTTGTTGCAGTTCTAGCTTGTAGTCAGCCTCCAGTTCCGCTTGGTCTGGCGGGAGTTTTGGTCCCAGCGGATTGTAAACTAACGTGAGCGGCAGGCGCGTGCCGTAGCCCACAGCATTAAGTTTCCGCAGCGCGCTGATGCTTTTCTGGAAGACGCCATCGCCCCGCTGTTGGTCCACGTTTTCCGCTGAATAACAAGGGAGGGAGGCGACGATTTCCACATCGTGTTTGGCGAGGTATTCTGGCAGGTAAGCGTGGGAGGCAGTCTCGATGATGGTGAGGTTATTGCGATCAATGACGTGGGCTCCTATTTCGCGCGCGGTTTCCACGAAGTAGCGGAAATGAGCGCTGAGTTCTGGTGCCCCTCCCGTGATGTCCACCACGGCGGGGCGATGCTCGCGCATCCAAGCTCCCACGCGGTGCGCAGTCGTTTCGTCCATCATTTCCGTGCGCCACGGAGAAGCGTCCACGTGGCAGTGGGTGCAGGTTTGATTGCACTTTCGCCCGACGTTGATTTGGAGCGTGTGGAAGGGGCTGCGCGTGAGGGTTAGCTGGTGCGCTTGGAGCTGAGAGAGGAAGCGGTTCATGTAAGTTCAGGTGGTTCGCACAGTCCTCTGTGCGGTGAGAAGTGGCCGCATAGAGGACTGTGCGGACCACCTTGGTTTAGCAGCAGTTGGCACCGTCGCTGGTGCAGGTTAGGGTGGCGTCGTAGTCTTGGCCTTTGGTTTCACGCGGATGGCGGAGGCGCATGGCGGTGCAATCAAATGACACGTGGGCATCTGCGGGAATTTCTACGAGCGGCTCCACGAACGCGAAGTGCTCTTTATAGGGTGGCGTTTGGAAGAGTTGGTAGGTTTTATCACACACGGCATAGCGCTGGCCGCGCTCCATGGCATGGCCATCGTCATCCAGCACCTTGAAGAATGGGCCTTTGTAAATGACGGCTTGGTTGCGCTCGTAGCAGGCGCTGGGTTCGGCCTTCCAGGCTTCTACCGTCACGCTGCGGAACTCAATGCCCTGCACGGTTTGCCACGGGTCATCATCTCGTTTCAAAAGCTGAATGCCATGAAAACCAGCATCTAAGAATGCCTGGAGAAAGCCTGTTTCAGTGTAAGCTCCGCTGATGCAGCCGCTCCAGAGATGGGGATCACTTTGCAGATGTTCGGGGATGGCTTCATCACTCACGATATCGGAGATGACCGCACGACCGCCGGATTTCAGGACGCGGAAAATTTCGCTGAAGAGCTGTTGTTTCAATGGAGTTTCTACCAAGTTCAGCACGCAGTTAGAGACGACGACATCCACGGATGCGGTGTCGATCAGGGGCTGGCTGACCCGCAGATCAGCGGCTAGGGCGTCGGCGGTGAGGTAGGCGTTAGCACCGGAGATGGGATGTTTTTTCAAGGCAATCTCCAGTGCGTCCAAGTCCAGCGCTAGGTCTTGGATGCGGCCTTTGCGGAACTCTACGTTGGCATAGCCGATGCGCTCCGCCACGATGGGCGCATTGCGCTTGGCTACTTCCAGCATGTCATCCGTCATATCCACGCCAATGACTTTGCCCGTAGGCCCAACGACTTGGGAGGCGATGAAACAAATTTTTCCCGTGCCGCTGCCGAGGTCTAACACGATGTCTCCGGGATGCACATACTGGCTAGGATCGCCACAGCCGTAGTCTTTTTCGATGACCTCCGTGGGGATCACCTTCAGGTATTGCGGATTATACTGCACGGGGCAGCAGAGCGCGGCTTCTGGCGCATGGGCGGCAGCGGCATAGCGTTCGCGAGTGGCGGATTCAGGATGCGGTGTTAGGTTCATGGGGCGTGGGGGCTTCGTTGAGGGACCAATCGTATTCGCGATAGGTTACTTCTGTAGCAGTGAGCGGAATGGTGCGAAAAGGGGCTATGAACTTGGGCACAGTGCCTGCGGCTTTGGTAAAATCATCGGCAAACCACTCGAAGATTTGCGAGAGCACCAGTTTGCCCGCGGCCTCGGTAACGGCATTAGGATCATTGAGATAGGCTGTGGCTTGGGCTTGCAATGCGGCCTCTAGATCGCCCGTGGAATAAGGCGTAGCGCGTAGGGGTGGGCAGGATTTGCTGGCACAGTTGAGCGCGAAATGCACGCGCGGTTCGTGATACTGGGCGCGGATGATTTCATTTTCTAGCAAGTCCAGGCTGAGCTTCTTACCAGCCACCCGGATGCGTTCCATTTTAAAGAAATCAGGATCGCGCGCGAGCGGTCCAAGCGTAGGATACTCTGCTAGCATGAGCCTCAGCATCCACGCATTGTAGGCATCCAGATAATAGGCGAGACTGGCTTTCGGATCCCCAGGAGCCGCGCTTTCCCCAATGGTGGTGGTGACTTGCTGGAGCATTGCTACATCTGCCGGAGAAGCCTTCCAGGCGGCATAGCGCACACCGTTCGGTTGTACATAGCGGGTGAGCAGCGTGGCATAACTAGCCTGCCACGCGGTGCTGGCGGGCTTTACGCTGGGCGCGCAGCCGCTAAGCATAGCCGCTAGGAAAGAGCAGAGGAGGAGAAATATTTTCATGTGAGGAGATCCGTTACCCTGACACCGGGGCTAGAGGCGACGAGCACGCTGACGGTGCCATCTGCGGCCCAACCAGCCGTTTCCCGCTCAGTGAAAGTCTGTGCGGTGCGCATGGCCTCCGCGCGGGGCACAGACTGTAAGGCTGCGGCGGGCACGGTGTAGAGATGCACGAGCTCTCCGCTGGGGCGGTAGAAACAGATGAGCCCCACGGTGTGCACGCCCCACTGGAAGGGCTTGCAGCCTTTCGCTTTGCCCTCTGTGATGGCGGCGGGCAACGTGCTAGGAGTAGGAGCTTGGTGATCGTGCAAATACGTCAGCAGGCCGGGAAATGAGGTTTCCTTGTGCTCCAGTTTAAACAAACGGGAGGCGAAGATGCTCATGTCCTCCCGGAAGTTATCAAAGCTAGCGAGGCCCTCCGCGTGGCGGTAACCTACTGGCCGCAGCAGCCAAGCGCTGGTGCTAGCGGCTGCGCAGGCCGCCGCAGCCAACCAACGCCGGCGGGTGAAGTTGGGGCAAGCGATGAGGCTGGGCGGAGGGACATCCGTGCGGATGTTTTGCAGCGCTTGGCGCAGGGCAGATTCGGCTGGGGTGGGGTCGGCAAACCAAGCTTGGAGGTGCGGGTTTTGCTCCAAGACGGCAGCCAGTTCGGTCCATTCCGGATGGTCTTCCGGCGGCATAGGATCGGCCTTGGCAAGCAGCAGGGGAATGATGCGTTCAAGAGTCATGCTAGGGAGAGGTCGAAGGTGGGCGGCTGAGCGTGCTCCAGGCCTAGCAGGCCGCGCAAGGCCTGCTTTGCACGGGCGAGGCGGGACATCACGGTTCCGATCGGGACTTCTAAGACTTCCGCTATTTCCCGATACTTCATGTCTTTCAAATAGAACAAAGTGAGCGGGGCCCGCAGGGTTTCCTCTAGCTTTCCTAACGCTAGCATGACATCGCTCAGGTTCTCATGGAGCGCGGAGTTTTCCCCACCGCTTATTTCCTCCACGCGGCCTTCATCCAGCGTGGTCTGCGGAAAGCGCACCACGCGGCGGCGTTGATTCAGGAACTCCCGATGCAAGGTGGTGAACAGCCAAGATTTGGTCTTGCTGACATCCTTGATGGTATGGCCATGGGAGGTGAATTTCATATAAGTGAACTGGGTCAGGTCGGAGGCGTCTGCCGGATGCTGCGCGAGGCTGTAAGCGAACCGATAGAGATCCTGATAATAGTCCAGCGCAACGCTCTGTGGAGGAGGTGCGGCGGAGAGGGGCATCGGGGGTCGGGGGTGGAAAGGGTGGATGAGGGTGAATTACGCTAAGGAGAGGTAACTTGTCCGCTATTTATTCTCGCGTGAGGCAAATTTTTTTCGAGGTCGGCCACCATGCCTCCTGGTTGGTGGGTGAACGTCCGCAGTTGCTTGTTGTCGAAAGCGGCCCCAGAATCTTCACCTTATGAAAGACAAGCCACTCCTCTTGGTTGCCGTCACCACTGCCCTGCTCGCCTTGGTGGGGTTCTTTATGTTGGGGCAAATGAAGTTTGAGTTTAACTGGTCAAAGCCCGCTTCCACTAGCACGGGCAAGCCTGCCGCCCTGCCAGACCGCAATGTTTCCAGTAGTAGTGAGGATGAGGATCTGCGGCTAGCGGGTGATGGTGAGTCGGCAGATGATGCGTTGCTGGCCGCGCTGCGAGCATTGGTAGCGTATGAGGAGTCTTTGAAAAATCGGGATGCGATTCCACACGAGGCCATTTTCACGTTCAAGGATAAGGCCGCGTATGATAAATTTCTAGCCGAAGCGGCGGCGGCTGGCCTTAAGATAAAGGATCAGAATGCCGACATGCTAGGCGTGCGCATTGGCTATGATAACGAGAGTGACCTGCGGAAATATGTGGCCACGCACCCGAACAGCGGGGCCAACATTGATGCGAATTACGTCCTCACGCCGCCTCCGGTGCCAGCGGATCGCAGTGGGTCCACGGATGTGGGTTTTGGAGGTAGCGGGCTAGACTTTTTGGGGGTGAAGGACAATACGACTTGGGGCCAGGGCGTGAAAATAGCCGTGCTCGACAGTGCCGTTTCTGGCGAGTCAGTGTTTGGGAATCGGCTCACCAACAAAAATGTGGCGCTAGATGGCACCACTGATCTGTCTCACGGCACGTCGGTGGCGGCCATTGCCGCAGGCACCTCGGGCGTGGCTCCGGCTAGCACGTTACTGAGCATCGGCGTGGTGGGTGCAGATGGCATGAGTGATTCGTTTACGTTGGCAGGCGGCATCCGCGAGGCGGTGAAACAAGGCGCGCAGGTGCTGAACATCAGCCTGGGTTCTTATGGAGACAGTTTGGTGTTAGCCAATGCGGTGATCTATGCCACGGAGAATGGAGCCGTGATCGTGGCCTCCGCTGGCAATGATGCCTATAACCGCCCCAGCTTTCCCGCGCGTTATGAAAATGTGGTGGCCGTGGGCGCGGTGGGCGCGGATGGGCAAGTGGTGAGCTTCTCCAATGCCGTGGGGCTCTACGGGCTGAGCGCACCGGGCTTGGAGATCGTGACTTACACGCAGGGCGGGAAGTTAGTCTATTTCTCCGGCACGTCGGCAGCGGCTCCTTTTATTAGCGCGCTCATTGCTAGTGAGATGTCACTGAATCCTGGCATCAACGCGCAGCAAGCCGTGGGCCTCCTCCAAACCAACGCCAATGATGCCGGTGCCCCCGGCCAGGATGCGGATTACGGCTACGGCCTAGCCAATGCCCAGCGCGTGGATCTGCGGAACGTCAACAACCGCACGGATGCCGCCGTGGCCAGTCACTATTTCAATCTCAACGATACCAACGGCCCGAGCATGACCTACGTAGTCCAGAACCAAGGAACCAGCACCATGGCCAACTGGCAGCTCAACACCACCAGCGGCGGCGTTAGCCAGAACTGGAACCTGCCCTCCCTGCTCCCAAATCAAGAAACCGTGGTGACCGTGCCCGTAAATGCCAACGATCTGGCGGACGGCATCACCTTCCGCAGTAGGCTGGTGGCCCCAGCGGGCAGCGCGGATGTGAATCTGAACAACAATGGCCGCGCCACTGGCGTGCAGGTAAAGCCGACGACCGGGGGGCGGTAGCAGGCAGGTGGTGCTAGGCTGCTGCCGAGCAGGTGGTGCGCGCCTTGGAGCCAACGGGAAAATTATTTAAACTATATTGATTATCAGTAAAATTGTGGTAATTGCTGGGCGTGAAAAAAATTCCAACTCTGCTTACTCTCACTGGAATGTATCTGCTCGTGCCCGCCGTCCCTGGCTGGGCGCAGACGCCTATTCCCCCAGGCGGCACCAGTCTTCCGCCGCGTGGTTACGTGCTCCCGCCGCCTCTTGGATTCAATCCCCAGGCGGCTCGCAGCCAACCAGCGCCTGACGCTAAGCCTAGCAAGTCAGCGGCCGTGCCCACCGCCTCGAAGAAGAAAAACTCGGCTCCCGAGCCTCCGAAAAGGCCTGCCGCCGTGGCTAAATCCACTCCCAAAATGGACGCCAAGCCGATCGCCAATGCCAGCACCAAGCACGCCTCCGCCAAGCCCTCCGTGGCCACCACCACCAAGCGCAAGATGCCCACGCCCGAGCCGATCACCAAGCAACTAGCAGCTACTAAACCCAAGCCTGCCGAGCCTAAAGTGACCACCAAGCCCGACTTAGGAGAACCGCCTCAGGATTCCAAGGCCGAACCAACCGAAGCCGTCGCAAAAACGCGCCAAAAAATAGAGGGCATCGTTCCTCCTAATTTTGATTCTACTGCCGCTCCCACCGAAATCACATCCTCGGCAATGAAGCTACCTAACGCGGTGGTGCACTCCGAGGCCATGATGCCGCTGCCCATGCCGAACCAGCCTCCAGCACGCCAGGCGCGGACAGCCCCAGTCATCGTTTCCAGTCACACGGATGCCGCTATGCCCCGAGAGCCCAAAGCCGCCGCTGCTGCCGACCTAGCGCTCACGCAGATGAAATCCACCGCTGCCGCCCTAGCCGCTCCGCCAAGGGCGCAGATCGTCCAGGAGATCGACATCCCCATTCAAGATCTGCCTCCGGCCCCTGAGTTAGAGCACCGCATCGCTAGCCATAACGGTGGAGGCACCCCGGCGGCCCAGCCCGCTATCATTTCCCTCCACGAGACGCCTTCCTCCAGCTTGCTGCCCACAGAGCCGGGGATCACGTTAGACTCCCCGCTGATCTCGGCTAATCCTGCGCAGATCGAGACCGTGCAACCCACCCTAGCCTCTATGCAGCCCGCTGCCTATCGCACTGCGCCTCCATCGCCACCACCAGCAGTAAAGCCCACTCCAAGGGAGGCCACCACGGAGTTCACCAGCGAGGCTAAATTTTCCGCTGCGGACACCCCACCGCCCACCGCCACCAAGCCTGCTGTGAAGCTCAGCCCTAGCCTCGGAGCACTTAGCATTGATGCTGATCGTGCCGATACCGAGGACGATAAAAATCGCGTGAGTTTCAATGGTAATGTGAACCTAACCTGCGAGCGCTTCACCCTCAAGGCGGATAAACTCATCGCCAACCTAGCCGAAAAGGACGATGCCAGCGGCGTGAAAAAAGTGCTCAGTGAGGGCCATGTGGTGGTGAATATGAATGGTGCCGAGGCTGGTAGCCCTGGTTTCATCGCGAGCGGCAGCAGCGCCATTTACGATCCCGAAAAGGAAACCATGCTCCTCAAGGGCTGGCCCAAAATCGAGGAAGGTAACAAGTCCCTCATCGCCAGCTCAGCCGCCACGGAGATCCTCATCGACACCAAGACTGGCCGCCTTACCACCACTGGCAGCACCAAGACCGTACTGAAATAACGGAGCGCGGATACGAATGCTAGCCGTGCTGCAGAGCGGGATTTCCCAGCCGCACGCCATTTGACGCCACGGCATTTGCTTCCCATGGTCAGCCGCATGAGCAGCATCCACGGTCACGTCTTCCGCATCACCACCTTTGGCGAATCCCATGGGGGCGGTATTGGTGTGGTGATTGATGGTTGTCCGCCGGGCTTGCCGATCACGGAAGCGGAGATTCAATTTGAGTTAGACCGCCGTCGTCCAGGGCAGAGTAAAGTCACCACGCCGCGTCAGGAGGCGGACCAATGCGAGATCCTCAGCGGCGTCTTCAAGGGCGAAACTACCGGGGCCACGCTAGCCATTTTGGTGCGCAATGAGGATGCGCGTTCCACGGCTTATGATGAGATGGCGTTGAAATATCGCCCATCCCACGCGGACTACACTTATGATGCCAAATATGGTTTCCGCAGTTGGCCGGGCGGGGGGCGGGCCTCGGCACGGGAGACGATCGGGCGCGTGGCCGCGGCGGCCATTGCTCGGAAGGTCATTGCTAGTCTAGTGCCGGATTTTGAAATAGTGGCTTATGTTAAGACGATCCAGCACCTCGTGGCTGACGTGAACCCGAGCACGGTAAAATTTACGGACGTGGAAGCGAACATCGTGCGCACGGGCGATCCCGCGCAGGTGGAACCGATGATCGCGTTGATCGAGGCCACGCGCACGGCGGGGAATTCTGTAGGCGGCATTGTGGAATGCGTCATCCGTGGTTGTCCGGCGGGACTGGGCGAGCCGGTCTTCGATAAGTTAGACGCGGACCTCGCCAAGGCCATGATGAGCTTGCCCGCGACGAAGGGATTCGAGGTCGGCAGTGGCTTTGCGGGCACGCAACTCACTGGCTTGGAACACAACGATCATTTCCACATGGTGGACGGCCAAGTGCAGACGCAGACGAATCGCTCTGGCGGCATCCAAGGCGGTATCAGCAATGCGGAGAACATTCTCTTCCGCGTGGCCTTCAAGCCCACTGCCACGGTGATGCATGCACAGCCCACCGTGGATGTGCATGGCCAAGACACAGAGCTAAAAGGCAAAGGCCGTCACGATGCCTGCGTGCTGCCCCGGGCGGTGCCCATCGTAGAAGCCATGGCGGTGCTCGTGATCTGCGATCACCTCCTGCGCCAACGCGCCCAGACGGGCGTGCCCGGCAGCCTCTGGCAGCCCGTCCCGCAGCCTCTGCTGTAAGCCAAAGCCAATCCTTCGAGTTGCGGAAGCCCGACAGCCGCTTTCGGCTTATGGCAGCGCACTCACATTCGCTGCTACTTCAGTTGGTCAACTGGCAAAAATCTACATTGACCACCAAGCAGCTAGTCCGATAACCTCCACCTATGGTTCCCCCACCCTCCCCCATCCGACGTCTCATCATTCGTCATTCGCCATTCATCATTTCCTGCTGCCTGCCACTACTAGCTGTTGGCCAGTCCGTGGTCATCAATGAACTCAGTTCTGCGCAGTCGGATCGCGTGTTGCAGTTCAATGTGGCGGGCGTTTCGCATCCGGGGTGCCTCACGCAGTGGACGGATTTGGGGTATGATCGGAGTTACTGGAAGACCGGACCGGGGCCGTTAGGGTTTGGCTATGGTGGAGAGGGCACGTCGATTCCTAACATGATTGGAAAGGCAGTTTCTTTCTATCTGCGCAGGGAGTTCACGCCCACGGCGGCTCAGCTAGGAGCGGGAGATCCATTGCAGATCGTAATTGATTATGACGATGGCTTTGTAGCTTATTTAAATGGGATAGAAATTGCCCGACGGAACTTAGGGGCAGTCAATGCTTATGCTTATGCAGATGCCATTACGTTCAATT
>JAYVOP010000321.1:0-14687 GCA_043757865.1 Verrucomicrobiales bacterium
CCAGAGGAGGTGCAGGTGAGGGCCGCAATGCCAGGGATCATGGGGTTACCAGACCAAGCCGGGGCCACCGCCCGGGCAGTGAGCGTAAACACCAAGGCAGTAAAGAACGAGAGCAGGAGTTTCATAAGCGTGGGCGTGATAAGTAAATAAACCGTGTGACCGTCACGCACCATGGGGGCCGCCCGCCCGCTTGACCAGAGAAATTTTACTCCAGCGCCTCGCGCGTTCACATGGACCACGCTGAACGCCTTGGCGACATTAAACTGGCTCAACCTGTCAAAAACCGCCGCCAGTAAACGAGGACTGGTGCGCAGAGATCGGCAAGCCGCCATTCATTTCCCCAGGATCGGCCGCAGCTTCACCATGGCTTGTTTCACCGCCATCCACATATCCAGGTAACTATACGTCGCCAACCGCCCCAGCAAAATGGTGCGGGGTTCTGCTTCGGCTAGCTTTTTGTATTTCTGATACAGTTCCATTCCCGGACCAAAGGGCATGGGGTAAAAGGGCTCGTTGTTAGCGTCGTGCGCCTGGGGGTATTCCTTGGTGATGATCGTCGTTTGTGCTGGGCAGCTTTCTCCGTGGGACCATGGCACCGCTCCCGCAGGCAAAGGCTCCTCCGGCGGCGGTGGCTGCGGCACCGCAGGTAGGCTGGGAGAGGCTTCTCCGCTGAAATATTGGTGATCGTAGATCCGCGTGTATGGCTTGGCGTTGCATTGATTAATCACCGCATGGGGCAACCGCTCCGCGCTTTGATGGTGCTCAAAGCGCAGACTGCGATACGGCAGCTGCCCATAGCAATAGTTGAAATACTCATCTATTTTCCCCGTGTAGATCACCAGATCCGCCTTGGCTGCGTGCTTCCGCCATTCCTCCTTGCCCACACCCAGATGCACCGGAATCCCCTCCAGCATTCGCTGAAACATTTTGCTATACCCCTCCTTCGGCTGCGCTTGGTATTTATCTGTGAAATAGCCATCATCTGCATTCTCCCGCCGTGCAGGCACCCGCCCCGTTATGCCCGCTGGTAGGCCCTGCCATGGCACGCCCCACTGCTTTTCCGAATATTCTGCAAAGATCAACTCCCGGATCTCCTCATCCGTCAGCGTCCCACCTAACTGCGCCACCGTGCGCAAATTATAGGGAATAGAGATCCGCCCCCGCCCCGTATCCGCCACCACCTTATGCTGGTATGGAGTCCACTCTGTAAATCGGCTCAGAAACTCCCACACCTCCGTGTCATTCGTATGAAACAAATGCGGCCCGTAAGTATGCAGCATCGTCCGGCCGTGGGTTTGGTCATGGCAGTTTCCCGCTAGGTTCGATCTCGACTCAAAAATTTCCACCGCATTTCCGCTTTGCGACAACAATACCGCAGCAGTCGTGCCGCTCAACCCCGAGCCGATGATGAGTGTCCTCATTCTATACGTTGGGTTCCATCGTTCCGGGCACTTGCTCTGGGGCAATGTAAGGATACAGAGATTTGAAAGCATGAAACATCGCCCGTGTCCCATGTAACCCGAAACGGAGGGTCAACGTGCGCCAAGTGATGAATGGCCCCACGCGTGGATTCACGCCGACCAACGCCCCGCAGTATGCCGCTAGCGTTGCCAGACGATTTTCGCCATTCGTGGTGCCCAATTGGTCCCAAGGCATTTCCGCCACAATTTTACTCAAGAGCCAATCCTGAATCAGAATGCAACTCATGGGAACGATGCCACAAGCAAATGGTTGGAATTTGGCAGGCAGGCTCCGGGTATGTTTGAAGTAGTGCCAATCGGGTTCAAGCGAAGGCCAGACGGTGTTCGCTCCCGAAATTGGGAAATCCCATACCTCCTTGCAGTAATCTTCCACTCGAATATTGCAGTAAGTATCCCACTCTACGATGAACCAGCGCTCGGCGTTTTGCTCTGGCCTTCTCAGGTATTTATACCACAAACAGAAAATCAGATCAGTGGACTTTGCGGACATTCCAGAAGAAACAATGTGGCTGCTCCAAATCTCCCAGGCTTCCGGCGAGTCTCCCAGACAGATGCCACCCTCAAGTGTCGCCCCCGTGCTAACCGCTATGATGGGGGCTCCAGGGTTCCTCTTTTGGAAGGAGGTATAGTTTTGCGCTGCAACCTGGCAGGCGCGGTGATGTAAAAAAAGCACACATATAGGAGACATGTTAAGCTTCAGCGATCCACCGTTAATTCAATTTCAATGCCCGCCACTTTTGATTTCCGCCAGCCTAGCTTGGCCTTCTTTAATTTTATCAAAGCATTGCTTTTTGATTTTCGGATCGGTTACGATTTCAATTAATTCGGCAGCTTCTTTTGGATACAATTGACAAATCTGAGGCGTTAAACAGGAAACCGCCGAGTCTTGGTAAAGTCCTTGGGGAAGATTCTGAACCCATTCCACTGCGGCAGAAGGGTTCCGTTGAGCAAGGGAACCAGCAATCTGCCCCATGAGTTGTGGATCAAAAGATTTGGGATCAGACATTACGTAATCGGCAGATGCGATGGGATCTGACCGTCCCCAGCGTCTAAGGAGGCGCTCACGGGCGGTCTTTAATTCTTCATTCACGTCAGCATGCTTAAACTGCAATAGTTCTGCGATCGTAGAAAACTCCGTATTTTCGGGAAGCGCTTCCATGAGTTCGCACAAAATTAAATCAGAGTGGGTGCTCTGGATGCAGTTTTCTTTTTCCCGGATGGCCAAGGAAACCGCCATATTGGGGTCCGTCGAAAGCAATTGACGTGCTCTACCCAGAACAGCATTTTGGGAGCAAAGGCGTTGGTTCAGATCGCTGCAGAAACCCTCAAATAATTCTGAAGGCGTCCCCATGCCGGCAAAGTAACTCCATTCTTCCCTATAACGAGAATTCAGATTTAACGCGATCAAATTTTGTCTAGCCGCTTTTCCATCAGCCGAACTGAAGAGTTCACTCAGAACCAAATTGAATGCGTTATCCACTGTCCGCACACCATTTTCTTTAAGATATTCAATCAATTCGACTAATTCGCTTGAGCACAACAGTTCGTGGGCAGATTCACGGGCTAGTTGCCTGTCGTCACCTACGACTCCTTCGGTCCTCGGCTGGGAGAGCCAACGTTGCTTAAGGATCTCAAGCTTCTCCCGCCGCAACTTTTGAGCAGGCAGGGCCGCTGGATACTCGAGATGTTTTGGCTGGCTAGCTTTTGCAAGGTGGGACGATGAGCCGATGGAGCCAGTGTTTGCTATTTCGCTTTCAATAACCACTGCCCGAGGCGCGGACTTACACAATACGGATACACCGGTCGCAATTAAGGTAAATGCCAGCAGACATATCTTTTTCATCACGGATTATTCCCATTCGGGGTCTCCTCGGTGTAAGCGACGGACATCGGAATTGGGTTTGGCGGACTATGCACGCAGCCTTGTTTCCTGGTTGAAGCTACAAGCGCTTTAAATTGACGCCAATCACCATCGTCTTCAATTACTACACAACCAGTGCTATATCCTGTTCCATGAACCATTATTGAATGCCTATTGTTACCCACATCTCCATCGCCGTTGACATAAAATCCACCTGTGTTGCCAGACGGACGGGTGGCCATAGTCATATTAGAAACTGCCGGGATAGTGGTGTCGTTCGGTCTGGTCACATGAGAATCTTGGTCCCGGTAGCCGCCAGAATGCACGGAGTAGACGCTCGTCCACTCCTGTGGGTTTCGGGTGCAAGTAAATTTATTTACCGTCATCGTTCCAATGAACTTACGTCCTGAAGCCTCTAAACTCACTGTGCCATCCTCATTCAATATACTCCCGCACACACTTACCGAATTGAAACTCACCGCAATCGAGCGAATAATGGTGCAGGTAGTGCCGTGTGCAGGACAACTCTCGCTTTCGGTGTGTGCTTCGAGCCTGACTGTGAGGCCATGCAATGCGGCAAAGGCTACCGTCCCTCCCGTGATCTTTAAAAACTCTCGACGTCCGAACGGGCTAGCATTTGTAAGCGAACCGCTCCTCGGAATTACAGTAATTATTGTTTTTTTTGTCCATAGTATTTTTATGATCTTTGTTGCAGTGGAGGGAGTATCATGCCAGTTAGGAAGCTGTCCAGAATTATTTTCTAAAATCTTTTTGGTGGCCAGTAAAACGAACTTTTTTTCCCTCTGTAATCCTCTATGTATCAAGGTCATCGCGTCATTTCCACGTGCCCGGCGGGGCGGCGGCGGTATCTGGAAATCCTGTCGGAATATTTGCTGCGGCAGAGACATTTGATTGATGAGCATCATTGGTGGGTGAACACGTTGGATGAGGGGGATATAGCTTATATCCGGGGGCTGTGCCAGGAGTTTCCCGACTTTTTCAAGTTTGTGGCATTCCCCTACCGAGATTCAAGTTTGGACAAACCTTCCCTGCGGGATCAGATTCAAGTTTCAAGGGAGGAGAACGGACTGCATGGTCCGTTGACGCTTGAAAATTTGGGGATCGAGTCTCCGCATGTGTCCACGCCGGACGAATCGGACGCGGACGGACCGAATGGTTGGCGGACGGTGCATCGTTTCTTCGGCCCAGCCTATCACGAGACTGGCGTGCTATATTTACGGTTTGATGACGACGTGTGCTACGTCGCGGATGATGCTGTGGAGAGGCTGCTGGAATTCCGCGTGAAGCATCGGGAATACCTGCTGGTCTTCCCCCAGATCGTGAACAACTGGGGCATGGACCATATTCGTCAGCGCTGTGGATTGATCGAGTATGCGCCCTTTTTGGCGTCTATCGGCGGAAATGCATTTAGCTCGTCGGCATTCGCGGAGGCTAGCCACTGGACGTTTCTGCGTTGGCTGGCTGCGGGGCGGCTGGAGGAGATCAAAAGCGCCTTTCGGCTCTACATAGGAGTCTGGCGGGAGCGGTTTACGATTAACTGCTTTGCGTGGTGGGGAGAGGATATGTCCCTACTTGAGATTCCAGAAGAGGACGAGCATTTCCTCACCAAAGTAGCCCCCAAGGCCACGGGCGGCTGAATGCCGTATGTGGTGGGGCGGTGGTGTGCCACTATGCTTTCTGGCCACAACGCGACTGGATTGACCGCACGCCGCTGCTGGACCACTACCGCGCTATCATGGAGGGCAAGCCGCTAGCATGGCCTGTGGCGCAGACGCATTCCTATCCGGTGGAAAAAATGCAGGTGGCCTTCTTCACCTGCGATCGCAGTGCGCGTGGCGGGAAAAACTATATCCGGGAGTCTTTGGAAAATTTCGCGAAGGCGACGAGCGGCAAGGGCTGGCGAGGTAAGGTGCAGGTGCTAGTGGATGGGACAGTGGGGAGTTTATCCCAGAGTCCGCCGGACTCGATCTAGCCATGCGCGCCTACACCGCAGACGAATGGGCGGAGAAAAGTAAGTGGGACACGAACCGCCGCATTTCTTACAGCTACCATCGAGCGCTGGAGAATGTCTGGGCGGACCCGGACTGCTGCGGGGTGCTGATCTGTGAGGATGACGTTGATTTCCGTCCTGGATTTCTACCAAAACTACAAGCGGTGCTGAATAACTTGGCGGCGGATGGGAAACGCTTCTTCACGCTTTCGCTCTACACGGTGGGCGATCTGGACCCACGCTTTGAATTGGACATGGGCGATCTCTACGGCATTTATCCCGAGTGGTTGTTCTGGGGTGGTCAGGGCGTCTTTTTCAGCCGAGATACACTGCCACTGGCGCTGGATTTCTTTGCGCGACACGGCTGGCGGGATGTGGACGAGAATCGCGACTGTAATGATCGGCTGGTGGGGCGCTTTGGCCACAGTATGTGGCGGATGTTTGGCCTAGAGGGAGGGCACTATCGGTCGTATCGGGATCTGGTGCAGCACACGGGGGAGGTGGTGAGCATGAGCAGCTTTTTCCATTTCAGCGATACCTTTGCCCGTCCCTGGCCGGGTGAGGAAACGGAGACCTGGAAACAAGAGCCGACGGACTTTGGGCCGGAACTAGAGAAAAAGAAAAATGCATCGCATCTGGCTCTGCCTGGCCAGCAATGGGTGTGGCTGAATATTCCTCTCACTGGAACGGAACATCTTACGCGCAGTCTGGCGCACGCGATTGGCTTGCCTGTGGGCGGGGCGGCATTCGTGAAGTCTGCGGAGTTGCCGTGCTTCGCGGATAGTGAGTCGGTTCCGGTAGGCTGGAAAACGGCTGTGATGCTGCAGGATCCGCTGGCGCGAGTGGTGGAGGGTTGGCGGTATCTGCGCTCGGCAAGGGATAGCAAACTACCGCCGGACTTGCGTGGAAATGCGGCCTTCAAGCTGGAAATGACGCTGGCGGAATTCGTCACAGTGCTGGCCAATACGTCGGATGCCGCACGCCCGGAGTGCTTCCGTAGCCAAAGCTGGTTCCTGCAAGGTGTGGAACCTGACTTCATTGGAAGGATGAGCGATGCCGGGGCGGAGTTTGCTCAGGCGTGTGAGGCCATGGGGCTAGGGCGCATTCGCACATTCCTAGCACGTCCCTACGCGGCGGTGGAATCAGGACTATTCGATGACGCCACGCGGGAGCTGGTGCGGCAGGCGTATGCGAAGGATTTCGCGCGGTGGGAGGCGTAGCGGAATGGGCGGGCGCGGGGATCGAGGGCAGAGACTGCTACTGCAACTAAAACGCCCGCGCGTTCACATTGTCCACGGTGAACGCCTTGGCGGCAGATTCGCGGAATCCGATGGTGCCGGAGGGGTAGTCAGCATCGTCAAACTCATGCACGAGCTGCGCTGGCGTGCCGAGGTAGATGCGGAAGTGCTGGCCTTGAGCGATAACTTTTAAATGCACCGTTTGATTTGGCGCAATGGTAGCAGTGGGCATCGCTAACTGTTTCCAATGCAGCCCGTCTTGCTTGCCAATGACTAGTTTCCCCAGTCCGGCATTGAGTCCCACGTAGTAGCCTTGGTGTGCGTCTGGCCCGGTGGCCACTTGGGTGGCGCGCAGCATCAGCCCGCCATCACCGTTGTCCCCGATGGTGAAATCCGCCTCCACACTGAGATCTTTCCATTGAATGCTGGGCACCACGGCTTTGAGGAAATCATTGTCCGGCCCTAACGTCACGTGGCCATCGCGCACGGAGCAATTCCCCCCATACAGCACCCAATCCCGCAACGTGCCGTCCGTGAAGTCTGCCGAGAACTGCTGGGCCATCGGCTCCGCCGCGCCTAGCCAAGGAAAGCTGGTGATGTGCAGCAGCGTGGCCCCGATGGGCACTAACGTCACCTCCTCCAGCGCTTCCGTGCTCTGCACTGGGCTGACTGGTGGGTCCAGGGCAATCAATCCGCTAGCCGCTAGTTTCCAAGCTGGTAAACGTCGCGCCTTGGCTAGCAGCCGCAGCGGCACCGTCGGTAATAGGTAGGGATTCCGCGGCAGCGTGGCGCTCTGTTCTAAGCGGAAGGAGGTGGCGGGCGCGGCGGGATTGATTTCCAGGGCATAGTTCCAAGCGCTTGTCGCCTCGCATTGCAGATCATGGAAGCCCAGCGGCTCTTGATTCACCGGAGTCAACTTTTCCCCTAACTTCAAAGCATAGACTAGCGGGCCGCGCTCCACGCTCACCGTGTTCAGCACGCCCGGCACCGTTTTGATGCTCATGGGAAAGGTCAGGGAAACCACATCGCCCTGTTTCCAAGTGCGATTCAACACGTGAAAAGTGCCCGGCTTTACCTCCGACTGTGTTTCGCCATTTACCTTCACCACTGGGCTGGCGCTCCACGCGGGGATGCGCAGATGCAGCGGGAAGGTTAGGCTTTCTGCCATCTTGAGGTGCAGAGAAATGGTGTCATTAAATGGATAGTCCGTCGTCTCCGTGATGCGCACCGCCTGCCCCTGCACGGGAGTCGTGACCTCCGTGGGCGCATAGAGCACCACTGCGAGGCCATGATCCGCCGTGGCCATCCACGCATGTTGCGCAAACTTCGGCCAGCCCATGTGCAAATTATAACAACAGCAATGGCAACCCGAGTGCGGCCCCTGGCACACGCCATCGTCATATTCTTGGTTGAAATGCTGCGGCCCGCGTTTGGCTATGACTTGGTTAGGCAAGGTATAGTATTGGTATTGTTTGAAGTCCTTCGTCAGTCCCGCCGGCATCCCATTAAACGCCACTTTCTCCGCTCGCTCCGCCCAGTCCGGCGTGCCCAGCACCCGCGTGGCGGTGTAGAAGCTGAGCATCTGCTCTACGAAAGAGCACATCTCTGTGCCTTGGCTGGGGCTGGTTCCAGAGAGGAACTCCGTGCCAGAAGTCATGCCGAAGGGCAGTCCGTGATCCCGCTCCAGGGCCTGCCAACCAGCGATCAGGGCCTCGCCATCCGCGCGGGCTTTGGTGAGTTCATAAGTCATCAACGGAAACTTAAACGCCTGCGGGACGTTGACATTATGATAAGTAAAAAAAGTGCCAAAGTGTTGAAAGCGATTATGGGCATAAATGTCCACCCAATCCCACGCTTGCTTGCGCAGCAGCACGGCAATCTCCAGCAACTTAGGATCGCCAGTGCGATTGTAGAGCCAGAACACGTTATCCATTTCATCCGCCGCGCGCGCCTTCCCCCAATCAAAGAGCGGACGCGACGGTAAATTCACTAGCATGTAGCCGTAGTAGCTACGCAGATGCCGCAGCACACGCGCGTCGGCGGTAGCCTCATAGTAATCCCGCAGCGCCCAGTTCACCACCATGCGCGGCCACCAGTCCACCTTGTTCCGTTCCCCTGGACCATAGAATCCATCCGGCTGTTGGCTGGTTAAAATGGCGTCGATCCACGTCTGGGCTTTCTTTTTAAGACCCGCATCGTTGAGCGTGTAAGCTAGGGAGACCAGTCCTTTTAAATAATACGGCCCCTTCTCCCAGCTCTCCCCTGGGCCGCCGCGCCAACCACTGTCTGGGCCTATTTCAGGAATCACTTGCTCCGCCTGCCCCGTGAGGCCCTCCCGCTGATTTTCTAATTGCCCTAGCAGCCAGCCCTGGACGCGCACGGAGCCCAGTGGGAGATTGGCAAATGGGGTTTCGGCCAAGGGCGCGTGGTTGAAGACCGCTGCTGTGGGTTCGGCCTGGAGCGCTACCATAGTCGCTAAGAGAAGGAGGGAGGGACGAAGCATGGGATGGAAAAGGGAGCTGAAGTTAGCCCCTAGCGTGACGCCCTCCCGCACCCCAGCAAGGGCAGTCAGCGGAGATTTCCGGTCAAATTAGCCCGCTCCGCCTGCACCGCCCGCCACGCCACTCCCAAGGGCGCGACGAGCAAAATGATGAACCACCCTAGCAAGACCCAGTGCATCCCCGTCTGCGGCCCGGCGTAAGCCCAGAGCGCCATCAGCAAGCCGCTGCCCATCCAGAGATAGCCCGCTGCGCGATGCGTTTGCCGCCACACTTCCTCAGAGTTCATGGTCCACGGCACGCGGATCCCCAGGTAACGATTCGGCTTCAATTTCCCAAACACATTGCCAAAGAATGCCACCAACAAGGCGATGCCGACCGGGAGCAGCCGCTGCACGCCTAACGGATGACCACAGGCGCTGGCGATTTGCAGTAGCGTGATGCCGAACAGCCCCAGGGAAATGGCCAAGCGCACGCTGCGCACCGCCTTGCCGTGGGCACTGAGCCCCGGAGCGCCATCTGTGCGCTGGCGATTTTTATCAAAATGCTCAAACGCGAGCACGAGCAAAATCGTCCCCAGCAAGCACCCGGGCACGATCCACAGCCCCCAACTGGGCGGAGCCGTCCACGTCACCTCCCCACGCCAATTCCACTGCATGGGCACTGGCTGCGTGGCTTGCGTCTGCGCTAGCAGCACGGCCAGCACTGGCAAGATGATCAGCAAACATTGCCGCCATTCGGCCCGGAGAAATTTTTGGAGAGGGGGGGGCATGTGCGTTTGGGTTGGAGTTTGAGTTTGGTGGGTGCGGCCTGCTTTTTTGGAATCGAAAGTAATTTCCCTAACCACAGCGCCACATCCTCCACCACGCTGGTATTGAGATGATAGCGGCGGAATTGGCCTTCCTTCTGAACCTCAATGAGTTCCGCCCGCAGCAGCAGATCCAAGTGGTGAGAAAGCGTGGGCTTAGTCACTCCGCAGTCCTCTGCCAGCTCCCCTGCGGTAAGGGAATGCTGCCGGAGCCGCTCCAAAATGCGGCGGCGGGTGGGGTCATTGAGGGCTTTAAAAAGACTGTCCATAAATTCGGTATTTCGACAAATATCGAAACGATCTGAGTCGTCAAGGATTTTTGCGGATGAGCGAAGGTGCGGCCCCGCTCTGTGAAACTTTCCTGTGTTGCGCCCCCCCCAATCCCCCTCCAAGATCCGCCCTTCTTCATTCGTCATCCCCTTCGCCCCGCTTCCTATTATGAGTTCCCTGCGCAGCCTCTTGAGCTGGCTTCCTATCCGTATCCTTGACCGCTATTTAGCCCGGCAGGTGCTTCTGTCCACGTTCATCGCGGTGGCGGTGCTCAGCGTCATTTTGGTGTTAGGGCAAGTCTTCCGCATCCTGGCGGATAAAGTCACCAGCGGGCTCATCCAGCCGCACGAACTCCCGGGCCTCGTGTGGGATTCCTTTGGTTTTTCCCTCTCCTTCACTGTGCCGTGGGGCGTGCTGACGGCGGTGTTGCTGGTCTTTGGACGACTCTCTGCGGACAACGAACTGACCACCATGCGCATGGCCGGGCTGGGGCTGGGCCGCATCTGTCTGCCCGTCTTTCTCGTCGCGGGCGTGCTGTCCCTGCTTTGTTTTTGGATCAATGTCAAGATTGCCCCGGCGGCCTATAAATCCTTGAAAACCAATCAATATAAATTGGCGATGGAACGCCCAGAACAACTCTTCGAGCCCCAGAAAGTCATCTCGGAAATCCCCGGCTACGTCATGTATTGTGAAGACCGCGACGGCATGAAATTGAAAAATTTCACCGCCATGCTCCTCAAGAATGACGGCTCCGAAGTCCCCGAGCCTCAGACCTTCATCATGGCCCCAGAGGTCACCATCAGCGCGCACAAAGCCAACCAGACCATTGAGATGGACTTCAAGCACATGACCAGCATCGTGCATAATTATCAAGTCACCGAAGACCCTAACGATCCCACCAAAACCAAGCGCGATCTGGAAATCACCAGCACCCCCACCGTGGATCTAGCCCCCAAGGATGTGGACCTCTCCATCTTCACCCGGAAGGCGAATCGGCCCCGCGTGGATGGCATGACGCTCAAAGAACTGGGGGAACTCTACGACCAAAGCCGCCTGGATCCCGCCAGCCTCCACGGCCCGGTCAACGAGGGGCTGCAAACCTATCTGGATAGCCTCAAAAACGACGACGCGCGCATCCGGCTGGGCAGTGAGGCGCACACCGAGTTCAATTCCCGCTTCAGTTTCTCCTTCGCCTGCCTCACGTTAGGGCTCGTCGGCATTTGTTTCGGCATCGCTGCGCAGCGACGCGAAACGTCCGTGGGCTTCGTGCTCAGCCTCATCGTTGGCATCCTTTACTTTGCGTTCATCATGCTGGGGAATCTCTGGAAAGATAAGCCGGAATACTATCCGCAGTATTGGGTCTGGCTGCCGAATGCGCTCTTTGGCAGCATCGGTCTGTGGCTCTTCTGGCGGCACCAGCGGCGTTAGGGATCACGCCAGAAAGCCTAACGGCCCCGTGGCGGACGCGGGATTCCAAAAGTTAGCAAGGTTCGGCAATACCGTGCTCATGGAGCCCGCTGGGACGCCGAACCACCGCAGCAACTCCGCAGTGTAAACATCCGCTGAGGTTGTGGGCAACATCCGTCCGCCAAAGCCCACGTCCGTAGGCCCAAACAAATCCGCGCCCACCTGCGTGAACTGCGGATAGGTGCCGTAGATTTTCCCACCTTGGACTGGCCCGCCTAACACCAGCGCATTGCCACCCCAGGCGTGATCCGTGCCCCGGCCATTGCTGCGCAGCGTGCGGCCAAAATCAGAGCAGGTAAAGGTCACCACATCATTGGCTAGGCCTAGCAGCTCCAGTGCAGATTGGTAGGCGTGCAGCGCGCTATTGAGATAGCTCATCATCCCCGCGTGGGTATTCAGCAGCTCCCCATGCAGATCATGGCCACCGTAACTGATGAAGATCGTTTGCCGCCGTAGATTCAAGGCTTGGCGGCTCTTGATGGTCCGCACCGCCGCCCGCAACGTCTGCGCCAGATAGTTCCCCCCGGTGAATAACGCCTCCACATTGGCTGGCAATGTGGCCCCGCTAAACACATTTTGAAAGACCT
This sequence comes from Verrucomicrobiales bacterium, assembly GCA_043757865.1. Lineage (GTDB taxonomy): Bacteria > Verrucomicrobiota > Verrucomicrobiia > Verrucomicrobiales > V1-33 > JAGNEJ01. Next base: position 12,222 of record JAYVOP010000321.1, read on the forward strand.
GCTGGGCGTCCACACTTTGCTTCGTTAGCGTGGCGAAGGCCTGCTCCGTCGTGTTCGCATACGTTTGATCCATCAGGCTCTTGAGCCGCTGATTCTTGATGTTAAAGAGATTGCTAGGATCACTCGTCTGGGCCGCCGTAAACGACAGCGCACCTTCCGTGGAGATCACGAATTGCTCACTGGAGTTGCCGACTTGAAAGACATTATTTCCCGCTAGGGAAATACTCATGGAGGTCTGAGCCGTGGCGTTAAAGGTGGAGTGGATCACATCTGCCGTGCGCCCCGCCCAGCCGCTCAGTTGCGCCATCCCTTGCGGCACGGACGTCTGCCATTGCTCCACTTGATCACTGTGGGAAAAGAGCGCCTTGGGCACCGGCACATTCCCCGCCGCATACTGCGCCAGCGTAGTGGGCTGGATCAGGGTGCCCACATTAGCCACCAAGGCGGCGCGTCTTTTCCCAGCATAGTTGCCCGTGCCATTAAACATTTCCGCCACCTGTGCCAGCCCAGGGTGCAGTCCATACAGCCGCCCATCTCCACCCGCCGCCTGCGTCAGTGGCAGCAGCGCGCCCTCTGCTAGCGCCAGATTACTCCGTGCATTCGCATACGCACCATACTCTGTTCCCCGTGGCACTAGCATGTTAAAACTATCCATCCCCCCGTGCAGAAACAAACACACCAACGCCCGACAATCCGGCCCCGTGGAATTAGCCGCTAACGCCCCCGCCAACTTCAAGTTCAACAGCGTATTCATCACCGACAGCGAACTCAACGCTGCACAAGGCGCTTGATGGAGAAAATGACGACGTTTCATAACGGCAGAGAAGGAATAAAGATGAAAACCTAGCTACCAAGCGAACCCGCGCCACGCAAACCCCATTTCTCCTCAGCACCAACGCGCCCTCCGTGGCCAACGTCTCCGTCCGCCCCGTTGGGGCGGAGCCCCTATTTGGACTGTGACCCAGGGTTCTGCTCGTGCCGCGCGCCACCCTGGGCTTTCACCGTAAACGCCGTTGGCGTGGAAATCCCCCACAGACTGTGGCCCGTTGGGGGAAACAGGCCGTGCTAGTAACTATTTTGTCCTGCCCCATATTTCTCCACCACCGCAGAAAAATCTTGCTTCTCTGCGGCTTCCACCGCAATATCCGCCGCTATCCCTCGCGCCAGCCTCTTAGTAAAGAGTTCCTATCATCATCCATATATATTGCTTAATCTCACCGCTTTATCAGCCATGATTCAAACTGCCAACCGAGAAATTCAGAAATTCCCCCCACACAGCGACATTGTTCCCGTAATAGCACCTGTGATAATACGAACACAAACCACGCATTCCTACCGCTAAGTAGGATGTTAGGCGTCGCTCGCTCATCCCGTGAATGAAAGCCACCAAAACAAACCTGCTTGCGAGCGCTGTTCCGATTTGCGCCAGCGATTCAGCATCCGCATGCCGGCAGACCTCAAGCAGGCTATCCGCGTGGCCCGCGATAACGTCGTCGATGGCACCATTGTCGAGGTTCCATCGCAGTCACCAATTCACCGCGAACCGTTCTTTGCTGTCAGCATTGACGGCCCGTGGGACGACGTTATTGGCTACGGCTTCCGATGCACGAGTTGTGGTCAGCTCTTTTCACTCAGCGCCGAGACTTACCACGGCTCAGGCGGTGAGTGGCGTCCGGTTTCCGGCCTTTGACGCCGCCATGCAATCGACCGCAACGCCTAACCAGGCGCTGCAGCGAACTGCTCCGGCTGTCACGCTGGCTGCTTCCGCCGCCGCCTTTCCGCCCGCCATGCAGCCAGCGCGCCAGCCTCCGCAGTCGCTGAGCTTGGGGGCGTTAGGCCTATTCGTATGACTCCCGCCGAAGAACACTACGTTCACTTCGCTGAGTGCATCGAAAGCCTCACCAGTGCATGGCGCATTCTCAAAGAACTCGAGTCCGCGCCTCGTGGTGTCATTCGCGCAGCAGCCTACCGGATGGCCCTTGTCGAATACGCTAAGCCCTACAAACGATCGGATGGAGCGCATAAGCGAGGCAGAGACGGATACCTCCTCCCAGCCCCGCCTCTCACATCTGCCGAACTCACCCTACACAACCAGATTTTGGATCTCCGCGACCAAGTCCTAGCCCATTCAGACCTCACCCTGAAGGACGCCCGAGTTCACGCTAGCCGAGTTCAGGGGCATCCATTTGTGGCTATCGGCAGCAACCAAATGCCTTCGTTCCCAGACACCTTGGCGGTCATCGGGCTCATCGAGCGCAGCCTAGACTTGATGTATCTCCAGCTTGAACAACTTGATGAAGCAATCGCACCCAAGGCCTAACAATTATGGTTATCATTGGGCCTTAGCCTCAATGATAACCTTGGTTGGACGATTCCGGGTGATCGGATGACGCTTTAGATGCGGGGTGCGGCGGACGGTGCCTGCGTGTTGCGTTCCCGGTTAGGGGATTGCTTTTGGGCGCTCTT
>JAYVOP010000322.1:0-3879 GCA_043757865.1 Verrucomicrobiales bacterium
GCGAAATGCGATCCCATTTTCCGTTGGCATCCCTATAATAAAGCTCCGGCTCTGAAGTTACTGGAATCCGCTGGAGGTCATAAGCGACGATGAGGGAAGCGGCTGAAGCCCTCTCTGTAACGATCAAAGGGCGATCATGGCACCACACAAGACGATACGGGTTAAGCAAGGTGGGCAGCTCAGAGTATGGAAATTGCAATTCATGCAATTTTTACTACGGCTCAGTTTTTTTATAAAATATTAAGCAGATTTAGATATAAGACCACAAAATAGTCGGTATTTCTTAAATATTTTGAGTTGCATACATGCAAAATCAGATTACTTTTTTCAATACCGCAAAACTAATCTTTCCTGATTCTCAAATATAAAAAAACCTGACCTATGAACCGACCAAATTCTACGTTGATCCTGCCTACGCTAAGCCTCGTGCTTGGACTGGCGACGTTTCTGCTCCCTATTTCCCGAGTAAAGGCTGCCGCCACCACGGGCTGGAGCTATCAAATTAAGTTCGACAACCTAGCTGGTCTGGAGTCCACGCCGATTCCCCGTGATGTGGAAGGCCGCGCTGGCACTGCCATAGTCGGCGGCACTGGCACGTGGACCGGGACGAACACGAAATCCTATGATGTGCTGCAGAATGGCGGGGGGAATTTCTACTACCCCGGAAGCGATGGCACCACGGATTTTACCATCACCTCCCACGTGCTCTCCAACAGTAACCAGTGGAGCCGCCTCAATGCGACGGTGGATTCTAATAACGGCCTGGGAGTAAATGCCACCATGCAGAGCGGCAAGAGTCACTCTGGCGACTGGGGCGTGATCGCTTACACGGTGTGCTTTTCGGCTGGCTTGGAACTGCGCGCTGGGGATCTCTCCATCCGCCTTTCCAATGTAAATGGAGATGGCGAGATCTACGAATGGGGCATGGTCACGCTGGGGGATGCCTCGGAAGCCCCCTTCGCCTCATTGGACGCGAGCGGTCATCTCCAAACGAACATTGCCAACTACAAGGCGAATACCTACAGCAACCTGAGCAACAGCGCCTTCTACAATGCCGATGGCAGCATCAAGGTCGGTGGCACGGCCACGGGGAATCAGCTTCCGCTGGGCAAAACGATGACGCAGTTTCTCGCAGGTCAGCCCTCTGGCTCCGGGGACTATCTGAATCCAGATGGTAGCCTGAATAACCGTGGCACGCACATCGTGGATGCGGGCTGGGTGGCCCTGGATAACTACACCACGAAAATCTTCGATGCGGCCCCGAACAACTCCGCCAGCACCCCCCCGGTAAACCCCAAAAATTACAGCTCCAACTACGATGACGAAGTGGACGTGACGGGCGAGCAACTGGGCATCGGGATTGGCGAAGGGGTCTCGTGCTTCACTGTCTGGCTGGGCTACAACGACGTGGGAACCGACGCTGCGGATGGCTTCACGCGGACCAATGCCGACATGTTCGGCTACCTTTCGAATGTGAAACTAGGCAACAGCCTAGCCGTCCTCCCAGAGCCGAGCACGCTGGGCCTCGTGGGGCTGGCGGCGGCGGCCTTGCTCCGGAGGCGGCGGCACTAGGAGAGATCAATTCCCCAACACACGCCCTACCTCTGCTAGCAATGCTTCGTGTTGCTGGTAGAGGTAGTGGTGCGTCTGGAAGCCTTGCCGCTGCGCCTCCGTCAAGTTGGCCTCTAGGTCATCCATGTAGAAAATTTCCCCTGGTGCCACCTTTAGCAGTGCCAGGGCCGCGTGGTAGATCTGCGGATCTGGCTTCATGGCCCCCACCCGCATACTGAAAATGCCGTCCGTGAAGAGCGCCATCTCAGGGAACCGCCGCTGGAGGAAATCGAGGTGCAGCTCGCTGGTATTCGAGAAAAAATACAGCGGATAGCGCGGAGCCAACTCCCGCACCAGCTCCCACATGGGCTCATTTAACTGGAAAATGTCCGTATAGGCCTCGGCTAGCTCCTCCGGCGGGCCTCGGAAATGAATGGCGGCACTGACTTGCAGGAGGAAATCCTCCGTTTCCATCAACCCGGACTCCAACGGCGTCACCAGCGCTAAGACCGCTGCGCGGATCTCCTCCGCCGAGGCGCTGCACCGGGGTAGGAGCCGGGAGATGGCACGCTGGTGGTCGAAGAATGCCAGCACATTGCCGATGTCGAAGAGGAAGGCTTTGATCATAAAGATTGCCAGAGCGCCTGCCAGTCAGTGGCCTCCGTGGGATGCCCCAGTTGGCTGAGGTGGTGGAAAATTTCCTGGGGGGAAGGCTCGGTGAGGTGCTCCGTTTCCAGTTGCTGCTCATCTGCGGGAAACTCTGGGCGTAGCGTGCAAGCAAGCTGCCAACAGGCCCAGGCGCGCCACCGCCGAAGCTCCTGCCGTGGGGGAACCATCCGCGTGGCTAGGTGCTGATAATGCCGCCGGGGATTCCCGATGAACTGCCCCGCTCCGTGGTGCCGCAGCAGCCAGACCACAGCGGGATAAGGCAACGGCCACCGCGCGAGCACCGCATCCGTCGGCTCCACTGCGGAGCCTAACGCTCGATTTACTAGCAACAGTGCCTGCGCGGGGTATCCCCGCATCCACAAGCTCTGCGCATACTGCAATGCCCTCTCATAAAATTCCGCCCCCCGATCTTGCTTCCCGAAGGCCCGCAGACACGCCGCCGTGAGCGGCGGCTCCACCGGTGGCAACCAGGGACAGACGATCATGGCTTCGGGAGAAATCCTACCAACAGTAATCCTCCCAGCGCAGCCAGCACTAACGTGATCGAAAGCACGAAGAAATATTTCCCTAACGCCCGCAGACCCGCCTGGGAAGCGCTCCACTCTCCGGTGAGGATGCCCACGCGCAGTTGCGTCATGGCCCGCAGCACCAGCGCGCCCATCCAGATCCAGCCAGCCGATTGCACCACTAAAAACACCACCCGACAAACCGCCCACGACACCCGGCTGCCAGCCATCTGGGCCGCCTCCAGCGTGGCCGACTGCACCCGCCACTGCTGCACGAGGGTGGCTCCTAGCAATGCCGCCACCACCAGAATCCCCAGCCCTAACCCCACCATTAACACCCCTGCCGCCGCCATCCACCGATGCCGCTGCGCCAACGCGCTGGTGAGTTGATACACTGCCGGAGTCCGCGTGACCACGGCGGGCGTGGTCCGGGCAGCGGCCCCGGGGGGAAATAATTCCGGCTGGCACTCTCCCAGCGTCCGCCAATCCTCCGTGCCTTCTTGCCACACCAGCGACTGGCTGCGGAGGATCCCCTCCTGGACCAATCCGGGGAGTTGATCTTCGGTGGTAGGGATTTGTTCCTGGGTATCGGAGAGGAAAAACCAACGCATGTCGAGAAGGAGTGAAACTTGATCTAGCTGTTAGCTTTTAAAGGCGGATTTGCCACCACCACCGATGCGGGGCGGCCCGGGGGGTTTGGGCTTTTCGGGCTCCCGGCCTGCTCCCGAGCGGTTTCCCGCACCTGAGACCGACGGCAGTTTACTCACAGCGCGCTTGGTGAGTTGCGGCTCAGGCATGCGTTTGACGATGACCGTCTGGATGATGGAAACGATGTTTTGCACGGTCCAGTAAAGCGCTAGAGCACTGGCGTAGTTATAGCAGAAGACCAGGAACATCAGCGGCATGAACTTCATCATCTTCATCTGCATCCGCTGGTTTTCGTCCGCCGCTGCGGGCGTGGGCTGGAGCTTCATCTGGATGAGCATGGTGATCGTCATCAGCAACGGCAGCGGATTGATGGGGAAGCCAAAGAGATGGAAAACCGTGTCTGGCAGCATCAGATCATGCGCCCAGAGAAAGGAGTGCCCGCGCATTTCCACCGCGTGGTTCAACATCCCAAAGTAGCCGAAAAAGATCGGCATCTGGAGCAGCA
>JAYVOP010000323.1:0-14560 GCA_043757865.1 Verrucomicrobiales bacterium
CCGGCAAAGATCCCCGGCATGGCCAGCGGCAACGTGACGCGGAGGAAACGCCGCCACGGTGGGCAACCGAGGTTGGCGGCACTCTCTTCCATGGCCGGATCCAGGTTGGCTAGAGCAGCGGTGATATTTAAAAAGAAGATGGGATAGAGATGCAGGGAGTTCATCAGAATCACGCCGAAGAGCGAGCCGGAGCCGAGCAAGTCTGGTGGGTTCAGTTTACTCACCAGCCCCAGATCCCCCAGCAAGGTCATGATGGCTCCATAAGGCCGCAGCATAGCGGAGATGCCGATGGCCCCCACGAACGGCGGCAGGATCAGTGGGACGAGCAACGCGGACGTGAGCAGGAGCTTGCCGGGGAACTCATAACGGCTGGCGAGCATGGAGAGCGGAAAGGCAATGAGCAGGCTCAGCGCAGTGCTGCCCACGGCCATGATGAGGGAGTTCACGAGCCCTTCCCGGTAAAGCGGATTATCCACGATCTCTAGCAGATAGCTGAAAGTGAAATTCCCCTCTGGCCCGATGAATGCGGACTTCACGGAAACGAGGATCGGGAAGACGAAGAACACCACCATGAAGATCACAGTGAGGGCATAAATGGTATAGATCGCAGAGCGGGACATGGCCCCTCTCCTGCACGCGCTGCCGGGCCCGCGCAATCAGAGAATCGTGCGCGGGGGAGCGCGGATTTTAAATCCGCTGCATTTGGGCATTTGGCTAAGCAGAGTCCCTCCGAAATGCCGCGGACTGCCAGTCCGCGCTCCACAGGAAAGATTTCTAAGGACAAACGCCCGGCCAGCCGCTAGCCTCCGCGCATGTGGAAACTAACTCATGTGCTAGGTGCGCTCGGCTTTGGCCTGGGCGTGGGAATCTGGATCGGTCACAGCGGCAGCGGTGAGACCGCCGCCGAGGCCGCGCGTCCGGCGGTAGAAACGGGCGCTACCCCTGCGGCCAAAGGCGCGGCCCGGGCCGCCCGCAAAGCGCGGACAGACGCCGCGCCATTCACCGGCAGTGCGGCGGAGTTAGTGGCGAAGTTCAAATCCCTCAATGATTATGGCGAGGCGAGCCGCTATTTATACGACGCCCTGCATGACCTGGAGCCCGCGCGCATGGCGACCTTTGCCGCCGAACTCCAGGCCCTGCCTAACCAGCGCGGGTGGGTGCATGAGATCGCGACCACATTGGTGAATGTTTGGGCGGAACAAGATCCTGCCGCCGCCCTGGCCTGGGCTCAAAATTGGCCGGGAATTCAGCAAAAGATGCTGGTCGCCATGGTGTTAGGAATCGTGGCGAAGACCAATCCTGACGAGGCCATTCAACAAGCGGAGCAACTGCCGAACGGGAGTCAGCGCCAGCAAGCGTTGGCAGCCATCGCTGACAAGATCGCGCAGACGGATCCCCAGCGGGCGCTGACCATGCTGCTGAAACAACCGAGCACCTCCGGGTCCCAAAGCGGCCTCTACAGCGTGTTTCGGACCTGGGCCAAAAATGATCCCCAAGCCGCCTTGGCGGCCCTAGCCCAGGTTCCTGCCAGCAAGCGGGAGAACCTCCGCAGTAACATCCTGAGCCAGTTAGCCAGCGAAGATCCTGCCGCCGCCCAGGCTGTCATCAGCCAGATTACCGACCCCGATGAGCGGGCGCAGGCTCGTTCTAATTTGGTTACAAATCTGGCCTACAATGATCCCGAAGCGGCTACGGCAGCATTTCTGAAGTTGTCCTTGGAAGAGCGGAATAAACTCAATGATTCCTCGCTGTTCACCTACCTTGCGCGCAGCGATCCGCAGAAGGCCATCACGCTGCTTGACAGTCTAACAGGCGACGCCAGAGCCAGGGCCATGGGTAGCATCGTCAGCGGATGGGCGCAGAACGATCTGGATGGAGCCCTCCAGTGGGCGCAGAAGATCTCCTCCGAGACCGAACGCTCAGCAGCCTTATCTAATCTGAGTTCCACCATACTCAGCCAAGATATGAGCAAGATTCTTAGCGTGGCGCAGCTCATCACGAGCCGTTCTGAACGCATCAACTTCCTCAGTAATGTTTGCACGGGCAATGATGGCCGGAGTGCCGCAGACCTCAAAGCCATGTTTTCCAAGCTCCCATCAGAGGATGTTTCCAAGCTCATCCGCAATAGCAGTGTCGTGCAGCAGATGGCGAAATCAGATCCGTTGATGGCGGCGGAGATGGTGACCAATTACGCTACCAACGAATCGACTAGCCATTGGCGTTACATTGCCGGAGCTTACGCCAAACAAAACCTTGAGGCCGCCTACGCCTGGGCCGGCAGCTTGCCTGCGGATGCCGCGCCCTCCGCCCTGCAGGCCGTGCTGGAAGCCCAGGCGAAGACGGACCTGCCCGGAGCCTTGCAGCGCGCCACCACTTTAACCGACACGGATGTCAGGAAGCGCACCCTTTCTGACATCATGAGCCACTGGGCGAGCACCGACGTGGAGGGCCTGGAAAGAGCCTATCCTAACCTGCCAGAAGAACAACGCTCTGCGGCCCTGGATCGCCTCATTTCTAACAAGACCAGCAAAGACCCCGCTGCCGCTGCGGGGATGCTGCTCAGCCTCTCGCAAAGCAACGATCCCAAGGAGCGCGCGTTCGCCAGCGACCGCTACAGTAACCTCGCCTCCCGCTGGGTGAACGAGAACCCGCAGGCCGCCGCGCAATGGGCGCAGCAGTTGCCAGCGGGCGACCCGCAGGATGCCTTCGTGCGCACCCTCGCCAGTAACTGGTCCCAGGAAGACCCGATGAATGCCAGCATCTGGATCAAGGGCTTGCCTGCGGGCCAGGGCAAGGACAAGGCCGTGAGCGCGCTCATCAGCAACATCCGCTCCTCCGATCCCGCCAGTGCCGTAGTCTGGGCCGGGCAAATTCAAAATGAATCCAGCCGCACCTCCGCCTACCAAGAAAGCCTCCGCGCCCTACTCAAAAAAGATCCCACCGCCGGCCAATCAGCCGTGCAAGCCGCCCCACTCTCCCAAGCCCAAAAGGATCGCCTGCTAAAACCCAACTAGCACGTGTCCAAGCAGCTAGCAGACGAGCAAGTCTATCCCAATTGGGCAACTCTAAAAACCTACCCCTAAATCTTCTAACAACAGCGGCGTGGACAATTCGCGGGTCACTGACCTGCTAATCTGCGGATAGGTTCGTTAAAGCACTCGGCAATCCAGCAAAACATGGGGATCACCAAGGCGCTAACTTCCTGTGCCACCAAATTTGCCGCCAACGTTTCCAGCAAGCGCTCACCATATTTCGCCCGATCATGGCCATGCTATTCGAGCTTGATCAGCCACCCACCAACCAACCAATTACGGATCACCAGCGCTTGATCTACAATAGAGGCCACATGGTTTTGCAACTGAGTGGGGGCAGGAGTTTTGAGAAGGCTAGAGTAGTTGAAGGATTTCATGCATTATCAGAGTGAGGCCGGAAAATAAATTCGGGGTGAGTCGTTTAGCACTCGGCGTTTTGCACGATTTGAATTAGGAGCCGTCGCTTGGCTCCTAACCCTGCGGGCTTCCTGGGCGGTAAACATCCTCATCCTAGCTTTCTTGCATGCGAACCGTGAGCCAAACTATTGGCAACACCGACACTACCCGCGCACGACAGTAGATCTCACGCCGCGTTGCAGGCCCTCTGCTACTTCGCGAGGCAGGAGGCTCCATAACTCCCGAACGGTGTTGCGCACTCCGGCTGGGTTATTGTTCGCCAAGTAAGCACGGCCTTGGGTGATCAGTTGCCCGCTTTTCACTGAGTCGCTAAATTTACAACGCACGGACTCCAGATAGAGGAGTTGGTTGACCCAAAAACCGTCCTGGTTGGTAACAATCTCTGAGTAAAGGGAGGAAATCTCCCGTCTTTTTCGTTCCAGGCGTTCGCTATCCTTTGCTTGGATGCACACCTCTAGGTCAGTATTCAAGGCGGCAGCTTTACGCTGTTGTTCTGAGGTGCCGTGCTTGGAGGCGGCTTTTTCCAGATCATTCATGTATTCCTGTGCTTCGGCCACGGAGGCTGGCCAGGCGAGGCGGATCTCGATGGCGTCCACTTGTAATGCGAATTCTAAGAGGCGTTTATCCGCCTTTTCACAAGCATCCGGGTCGGTGGGGGCAGCCGCTATTTCAGCTTTGATTTCAGCGGCTAACTCTGAGGATATGATTGACTGTAACTCACGTTGGGTATCACGGTCTTCTGCTTCATCCGCTTTGCGGGCAAATGACCGGACCCGTTCCTGCTGGTGTTTCCAGCGGGTGTTGAGATCCTGAGACGTAAGGTTTTGCTTTTTACTTAAATCGAGTTCACACGGAAAATCTTGATCCAACGTAGGGATATAGGCGTCCAGACGTAGGAGGCGTGATTCCTCAATGCGAATAGTGATTTCAATTTCAGTGCCAACAGGGAGGTCGCGCTTAATGTCAGTGCCTCTGACCTGCAATTTACCAATGATCCGATTCCGGTCCGCAGCTTCGTGCTCACCCTCCACGATCGGGATCACGAATGCCTCCGCATTACTGCCGCTGGAGACTGCTTTGGTGCTCAGATATGAATCCTTACCCCGCTTCCGCTGTGGGAGACTAGCGCCTTTTTCAAAGAACCAATCTACGGTATTATTTTCCAGCGCTAGGCCGATAGCCTTACCCAGCGTTTGTGCTTCCACGGTGGCACCCATGGTGTAAACTAACTGGTCTGGAGCGGCGTTTTGCTTGGAGCCACTGGGGGAAATGATTTCAATGATGAAGGTATTCCGCGCTCCTTTCTCCGCTAGCAATGAGGCCATAAAGGCACCATCCGCTTTCAGCGGGATTTTACCGCTCCTCCACTGGCTTCCTTTATTAACGAACTCGATGGTGTAGCCTGCGAAATCAGTGAATCCCTCCGCAGTCGCCCGTCCCGCCACTAGCGGATCATTTTCGTGGCTCACGGGTTTGTAGTCTAGGTCCAGGGTGAACTCTCCAACTGCGGGAGCGGCCCGGAAGACTTTGGGATCAAGCCGCTGCGTGCCAGCAAATACGGCTGCACCTTGGGCCACGGCAGTCATGGGGTCAATGCTGAGATCCAGATCTATGCCGAGTTCATGGCGTAATTGATCCCGGAAATAAGGCGCTTTTGTTGGGCCACCCACCAGGATCACTCGGCTTAACGCAGAAACACTGAGCTTCTTTTCGCTCAGCACTTTTTGAAAAATCTCTACGGATTTTCTCACAATGGGTTCAGCTACACGGGCGACATCGGCGGCAGTCAACGTAAGTTCCACTTCGATGTCATTCCCATCAGCATCCGCGAATAAACAGTCTTCCAGAGCACTGTTAGGCGAGCGCGATAGTTCGATCCGGGCATTCTCCACCGCGCGTTTGAGCTTCCGCATGGCTACTTCCCAGCGCTTATTGCCACGGCGGAAGGCTGGTAAATGGTGGCTATCCACGAGGCGGGGGATGACCAGCTTTTCCACAATACTCCAGTCCAAATCTGAGCCTCCCAGGAAATTATCTCCACCGTGATTCACGACGTTAATGATTCCATCTTCGGCCTTAATGAGGGCGGCATCGAAGGTGCCGCCACCAAAATCAAAGACCATCCAAAAACTCTTCTCCGCATCTGCTTGGAAGCCATAAGCTAAGGCTGCTGCCACGGGTTCTTGAAGGAGCGGGCTGCTGCGGAATCCTGCTAGTTGCCCCGCGCGTTTGGTCGCCTCACATTGATGCAGCTCGAAGGCGGCGGGAATGGTGATCACGGCGGCCTGGATGTCTTCATCGCGTCTGGCTAGAACGTCTGAGCGCAGAGATTTCAGGACCTCGGCGGAGAGATCCTCCGGCTTCATGCGCCGACCACTAGACTTAAAATCATACACAAAATCCGTGCCCATACGGCGTTTGAATTCTATGGCGCATCGTCTATCCCGGACACCCAGCTCCCACGGGCGCGCTCGCCCACGAGCACCGCTCCATCTTTCTTGATGGCAATGGCGGAGGGCGTAATATCTTGGTCACGATTGTTTTTCACCACGGTGGAGCGCACGCCGTCCAGCACGGCAATGGCGCTGTTAGTGGTGCCGAGATCAATTCCAAAATCAATGGTAGTGCGGGTCATGTCGTTGGGGGGGATTCAATGGTGGGGACGGAGCTGGATTCAGTAGGGAGGACGGCATCCGCAGGTTGCTCTGCGGGCGTGGCTAGCACCACTTCCCCATGCACCAAGATGTGCTCATTCCAACTAACTGTGGGTCGGATGGTTTCTTTAACTACGGGCTTGGCTAAGCCGATCTGCGGCTCACTAGCTACTACTTTTTCGGGCAGTCCGTAATCGAAAATTTCCCCTGTGCGGTCTTTTACCGTGATGCCGATTTCCTTTGCCGCATCCAGAATCGCCTCAATATGGCGAAGGAGCCGACGTTGTTCCTCCGTTGGCTCTACGTCTGGCTGGCTTGGCCGCAGACGCTGCTGGGCTTTCCACGCGTGAGTCACGATTGAGCCTAATGCGCGCGGGAACTCAGGAGAAACCTGGATGACGCCGGGCGGCAGACTTGGACGCGCAGCCAACGGAGGCGATGCATCCTGGATGTCCGCCGCTGTGGAGCCGAAACGTTTAAATGGGTTTTTCATGGAGAAACAGGTTAAGAATAGCCGGGAGGTTTTGAGCCTGGGGTAAAGCCGTCTTTGAGCAATGAGAGATAGCCTTGGTGGTCTTCTAAAAGAGTCTCCACTTTAGTCTTGTTGAACCAACCAATGACAAATGCGATGCCAGATAGGGCAGCGGCGCCTCCGAAAATTTCAGCCAGGAGAGAGCTAGCTTCCGCAGACACGAAAACGGCAGGAAAATTCATCAGCCCGCCAATAATCATACACACACCGATCAGGCCCACACGAACATCACCCTCGCGTGCCGCTTGGATAAATGGTATCCCAATACCAATTATGAGCGCGGAGAAGCCTGCTGCGGAAGCTGCCGCACCAACCAGAGGGCCAATGACCGCTCCAAATAGCGCGGCCCAGCCAGCCCAGAGCCAACCCGGGTAGTGCTTTAGTTCGCACCTCCCACAGCGCGGAACCTTAACGGTGTTTGTTGCATATCTCACGCCTGTAGGTGTCTTAGCGGTAATTTTATACATCGGATACTGCACCATATCGGCAGGACACGCCTCCGCCTCCTCGCAGAAATAGCAGTCGCCAGATCCAGACAAAAGAGTAATTGCCGAGAAGTCCTCCGCTAGGTTTCCTTGCAGTCCCGTTTCCACCGCTAGCCCACGGGCCACCTCCACGGCCTCTAGCGCTAGTTTAAAATTATCCTCTTTGGCAGCCTGCAAAGCAATGCTGCGTAAGACCACCGCACAGGCATCCCCCGCACATCACCAGCTGCTTCGCTCTGCGGTCCGGTTTGGGTCAGCAGCTTCGGCAAATGCGGCAGCACCGCACGGCAGACTTTGGAAAAGCGTTCATGGCTGGTGCTTGCTGAATCCTCCTGAATCTGCTTCAGCAGCTTATATAATGGGGAGAACACCTTGGCCTTCTGATTATTGCTAACGGCTAAGATATTTTTATTTATTTGCGCCAACAACTCCGGTCCTGTCACGAGTGGGACCAGACGCTGCCCTAAATTCACGAAGACTGCTGCGTTATCTGTTGTTGTATCATAAGCAACGAGAATCTGATTTCCAGCCCTAGCCACGTCGTCAAATAACTCGGTGCGGTAATGGGAATCACTGCCGTGGAAGAGATCAAACAGCGGGATCTGCGGCTCGCATTCATCTAGCAAATCACACACAATTTGATCGCCCGCACTAGGATCAGCTGTGCTGGCTTTCTGCGCGGTCTCAATGCTGCGCAAAATGCGCTCACGGATAGGCTTCATGGCCACCAGTGCTAACTGCTCTGGATCCACTAGATCCCGATGCGATGCGTGGAGAAACGCCACATGCCATTCACTCCAACGCAGCTTGCCCTTCTTGGCCATATTCCAAGGCTAACTCCGCATTGATCTTATCCATGGCCAGCGGGAACACGGCCTCCATACGGCGGGCAAAGCCGCTGGTCAGCCGTGGATCTCCTAGACTAACCACCCGCTGGCGCACCCAGTCCCAGATTTTCGGATCCGTGGCTAGCACCTCCCACCGGTCAAAGGCATCGTGCCATTTACAAGTAATGGCATCCTCCTCCTCTTTGGTGCCGCCCCGCGCTAGGTTGAGCAAGGACTGGTCTAGCGCGGTCACGTGATCGTAAATGGCTAGGTTATGGCTGGCAATAAACTGAAGCCGTGGATCGCGATCCTGCACCTGCCACAGCCGCACGGCAGCAGCGGCATCCCCACTTTGCCAGCACTTGATGGCGGGATCATCTGTAGCCACGGGAGTCGTGGGCCAGAACCAAAAAAAACTCGTCAATCAAGCGTTGCTCAGGATCCTTCAGTCGTTGAGCGGCCTCCCGAATTTCCTCTGCGGTGGGTGGCGGCACTAAGGCTTGAACGTGGTGCTTCTCTAAACCTGAAGCACCGCCAAATTCCGCCATCTTTTGCAGTTTATCCGCGTGGCGGGTAATTTCACGGATACCCACATCTATTGGCAGCCCTAGCACGCGGAAGGCATTGGTGCGGAAGAGTTGCGAAGTGCAACGGTCTAACAAGGGGGCACATTCCAGCACGGTCCCGCCTGAGCGGGTTGGGAGAGCTGAAACTAAAGGAGTGGACGCCATGAATATTATTTCCTCACATACTGATCCCGCGTCTCCATAACGCAACCCTTTGTTGGTGGCGGCTGCGCAAGGCGGGCCAATGATTGAAGGCTTCCTCCATTAGATCTGCCGCCTCCGCTAACTGCCCAGCGCGTTGCAGGGCTATTGCTTGCGCGACCAACAGCGCAGCGGCAGGCTCATTGGGCGCGGAACCCAGGTTTCCTAGAACTAACTTACTGGGGCCATCCAGAGTGCTCGTCGTTGGCTGGGAGCCGGACGGGGCGGGGTGCCATTGATTGAGCGCACTGAGCATGGCTCCGGCGTTTTGGTAGCGGAGCGTAGGATCATATTGCAATGATTTCAGCACAATGCGGTCCAATCCCGCATCACCTAACGGACTGATGTCAGAGGGAGGAACAATCCGCCGCTCAAACAATTCCCTTCTAGCCGGGTCCGTTTGGTCATCATCCACGGCAACCGGGAGGCGATCCGTGAGCAGCAGGTAAAGCGTCACGCCCAAGGCCCAAATATCCCCCGCACAGGAGTCCGATTTCACCTCTAGCAGCGCCTCGGGAGCCTTAAATGGCAAGGTGCCAGCCGCAGTGGCTAGCAACGTTAGCGGATTGACCGCGCGCGCCAGGCCGAAGTCACTAACCCGCGCCCTCAAGCCATCCGTGTCATATCTCACAAGGATATTCTGCGGTTTGATATCCCGATGAATAATCGGTGGATTCTCACTGTGGGCCACGGCTAGCCCACGGCAAACTTGTTTGATCAAATCCACCGCTACCTCGATAGGCACCAAGCTAGCCCCATGGGAGCGCCAGAACTTGTCCAGCGTCCCTCCAGCAACATTTTCCATCGTGAAATAGCCGTGAATTCCTGTAGGTAAATCAAGCGTATTAGCATCGAACACCCGCACGATATTGGGGTGACCTAACCGGGAAAGTAGCAAGGCTTCACCCAGCGCACCTTCCACATCCGTCACGCTCATCCCAGAATGCTTGAAAACCTTCAGCGCTTGCCGTCCTAAGAAACGATGTTTCACCCGATACACTTCTGCAAATCCTCCTTCGCCCAGGAAGCGTTCGACTTCATAGGTGTCCCGCAAGAGTTGGCCTTCTTCGAGTAGCGGCATCGTTCGGATTAGTAGGAAGGTGTGCCCACTCGATGAAGGTCTGCATTGGAGGCATCAACCTCGCGATTTAAGGATTTTACAGACAAATTGTAGGTGTCCACAGCAGACCTCGCCTCGGCTATCTTGGCGTTGTAGTCACGCACCTTGCGGTTGAAAGTGTCTATTTCATATTGGCTGGTGCGGTCGAGCCAGCGTTTCTTTCTCGATATTTCGCTATCCAGTGTGTCCACCTCTGATTGAAGCGTAGTAACATTACTCTCCTCAAAACTCAAACTCAGCTGCTTGGAATCGAGTGCGCTCTTCATAGCGGAAAGTCTTAAATAGTCCACATTGGAAACGCGATAGGCCTGACCGTTGTCAGATCGAAAGAGTCTTGAAGTGTCCAACGCGATCTGGGGCCGCGGGCGAGGCGGGGCAGATGCCAAGGGGGCGGTAGCAGGTGCGGAGTATTTTTTGAAAACATCTTCACTGCCGCTGAGCGGAGCAATGGCTAAGTTGGCAGGCGGCGTAAAGTATTTGCTAGCGTTGGTTGCTGCCGTTGCGTTCGTGGACGTAAAGGAAGTGGGAGCTGAGGTGGAAGATCTCGCTCTACGACTAGCTGTGGCACCATCTGCCACCTCCGATGGTTTCGCAGCCACCACTGGGCGAACCCAAAATATGCAGTCACAAATAAAGAGAAACACTAGCATTCCGAGCGCCAGGCTTGTCCAAATCTGCTGCCGACCAGACATTTTACGATTTTTTTTCTTCGACGATCTCCCAGAGAAGCTGGCCCCGCCACAAAAGCGGTCACAGCCATCGCTGGGCCCCTCAGTGTATGCGAAGCCGTGACATCCGTGCCAAAAACTCACGCTTTCACCAAGGCTGCCACCAACGCCTGATCAAAAGGCCCCGTTTCGGAGCCTTCGTAAGTGACCCAGATGTTACAGTTAGTGTAGGAGGTCATAAGTCTAAAAAATGAAAAGTTAGCACGCTTCTATCTAACTATAAATCTCGCCCTTGGCAATGCTTTTTCAAACCCAAAAATGGGCCGAAATGAACTGTGAGGACCACCTGAGATTTAGAAAAATGCCGAGGATGAGTATCCGTCTCCCGGTGAGGATTTGCTTCACCCTTGAGTCAGAATGGTCGTGAGAACTGGGTTGATGAAGTAGTTATAGCGTCCGACTTTTCTTTTCTGGAGGAAGTCAGTGGTAACCAATGCTTCCAAGTAGCGGGTGGCCGTGAGGCGGGAGACTTTGAGATCCCGTTCGACGAATTCTATTTTCGTATAGGGGTGGGTGAAGAGATTGTTGATGAGGTCTTGGCTGTAGAACTTATGGCTAGCGCGGATGCGATGTTTGTAGTCTTGAAGCGCGTTTTTGATTTGCTTGATGGTCGCGATGGCCAGAGTGGCGGTGTCTTCCACGGCGGTGAGGAGATAGAGCACCCAGGCCTCCCAGGTGTCTTCGGTGCGCACGGATTGCAAGAGGCGGTAGTATTCTGCCTTGGTATGCATAATAGAGCGGCTGAGGTAAAGCACGGGAATGTCAAGCAGCCCTTGCTGCACCAGATAGAGCACGTTGATGATCCGCCCCGTGCGGCCATTGCCGTCGTAAAACGGATGGATGCTTTCAAATTGATGGTGAATGAGTGCCATTTTGATGAGGGGATCCGCATCAAATAGGTCAGACTCATTGATGAAGCGCTCTAAATCGGTCATGAGCGCTAGGATGCTGTCGTGATCCTGAGGAGGTGTATAAACGGTGCGTCCGGCTCCGTCCTTCAAGGTGGTGCCCGGGACTTTGCGGAAACCCGCGTTGTTCTCTTCTAATACAGCTTGGATTTCCACGATGTGATTCTTCGTCAGCAACCCCGTATCCCGCACCAGTTTGAATCCTTGCCAGAGTGCTTCCCGATACCGCAGCACTTCCTTGGCAGCAGGGCTAAGCGCACTGGTGGGGCTGAGGTCCTCTTGGAATAGCTCGTCATGCGTGGTGACGATATTTTCAATTTCTGAACTGTCCTTGGCTTCCTGGATGGACAGGGTGTTAATCAGGATACTCTGACGAGGAATCGACCCGGCGGCTCCTTTCAGCTCCGCCAGTTTCCGACTGGCACTGGCCAGTTTTTTCAGGATGGCAGGCGTATCGAAGCGGGAAGGTGACAACGAATGGAGAGGAGCTAATAGTTGCATGGGGAATTTCATGTATAGTAAAGCTCTATTTTCTATGCGCGACAAGGGCAACATGTATCAAAATGCAACGCGTTGCATTTTGAGGCACCCCAACAGAAGGAGGAAACTGCAATTTCCCTCGTTTTCATGTATAGGAAACACCATTTTTTGATATGCGTCGCCCAGACATTGAACGAAAATCGCCATTTTCGTTGCATGTGGTTGGGAGATTGCACGCTTCGTTCATTTCCCCACCCCCACGGTTTGCAGGAGTTCGCCAAATTGCTCTGCGACCTTGGCCCCGAATTCAGACTCAATTTCGTAAATCTCGGGGAACTCAGCAAAAGCCCAGCGACCATGGGAGCCGAGGTGATTCACACCGGGGATCCAGTAGAAGAGCCTTCATCGTTGAGTTCGTAAGACTGGCGACGCAAGGCCCGCCCGATGACTTGCTCACAAAGCAACTGGGGTCCCAAGGCGCGGATGCCAAGAACGTGGGTGACTGTATTGGCATCCCAACCTTCTGTGAGCATGGACACAGAAACCGCACAGCGGATGCTGCCACCCAGTTGACCGTGCTTCCCTACGGTGTTCATGACTTCGCGGAGGAGTTCCTGATCGGTAATGTTGTCAGCAGAACGGGCATCGCCTGAGCGCTCGACGATCTCCCGACGGAACCGCTTGATTTCATCGCCTGCCATTGCTCGGAAATTGCTATCGAGCACATCTCCGGCTTCAAGTTGCTCGCTATCAATGAGCAGGGTGTTGGGGCGCGGAAGTGGTTGCCAGTGGAATCGTCGAAATTACGGAAGAGCGCCAGACGGCCATTTTCCAAGGTCTGGGAGCCGTCGGTGTTGGTGCGTTGAAAGCCGGAAATGTAGTCGTAGATGAGTTTTGAAATCGAAGTATTCTGGCAGACTACGATGAAACAGGGAGGGACCTGAATCCCGGCCTTCTGCCAGAGATCGAAAGTTTTCTCATAATGGCCGTAGAGTGCCTGCAGTGCTTTTTGAAGGTGAGTCGGAATTTTAAGTGGATCGAGTTCTGCGCCTTTGCCCCGTCCTTTCTTCGGCATGTCTTTGCGGATGTTCTCCCAGAGATCACGGAACATGGGCATGTCCTTGCCCGGAATGTTTTCGGCCACAGGGACACGGGGGAGTTTAACCATCCCACACTCAATGGCGTCCATGAGGGAAAAGTCGCTCAGGGTCCACGGGAAGATAGTGCCCTCTGCGTATCCGGAGCCGCGCAGAAAGAAAGGTGTAGCAGAGAGATTGATGACACGGGCCAAGCCAAGTTTGCAATTGACGGCTTCGAGACCGGAAATCCATAAGCGAGCCGGTTCGTTGTTCTTTTCCGCTTCACGCTTTTCATCACCAGAGAGATCATCGTCCTCATCGGAGGCCGGTTTCTCCCGCTAACAATGGTGCGCTTCGTCATTGAGGACGAGGATGTTTTTCATCCCCATGAGGTCCGGCATGACGCGCCGGATCATCTGACCTTCTGTTTCCACAGTGAGCAGGTCTGCCCCTAGGCGGCCTTTCCGTAACTGGCGACCACCCTTTGAAATGTCGATGCGCTCACGCAGCTTGAAAGCATGGTAGTTAGTAATGATAATCTTGGCCCGGGTTAGATCGTCCAACATGTCGTGCAGGACGAGTTCACGACTGGAATAATAGCTGTCTGGATCGTTCGGCTGTAGAACCCGGAGACGGTCTCGAATCGTGAGGCCAGGGGCCACGATTAGGAACCCGCGGGCAAACATTTTGGAACCGGACCGCCTGACGGCATTGATCGTCTGCCACGCAATCAGCATGGCCATGACGGTGTTTTTGCGCCAGCGCCAGATCTGCCATCAGGACGCCATCGCCACTGTTCACATCAAAGCCGGGGGCTTCGAGGTCGAAGCAACTGGACTCTAGCAGCGCGCGGAGCTGGCTGGGGGTCAGAGATGGCTTCCGGCTTAGGACCACGGCGGCCAGCGCAGACTTGCAGTCCGCTGAGCTGGTGTGCGCGTTTGCAACGCTCCATACCAGTGCCTCGCCAGCAATCCTGATTCCTGCCTAAAATCTATCCCCCGGCCTGGAACCTCCATAATCATCCTGCGTAAGCCCCACAAATCCTCCGGCACCGCCACTCCTATCAGCGCCCCCCCACCCTCCTCGCCCGGCAGAATATATTTCTCCCCCCCGCACCAAAACCTTGCTCCTCAGCGGCCCTACCGCACCATCCGCCGCCAATTTCCCCGCCCTCCACCTAATTTAACAACGTAGCATTTGGCTGGCGGTCGGGACGCCAGCGCCCCGTTTACACGATGGGCACGCCGATGGTCAGCGTCCGTTCCGCCGTGGTGCGGGTGCCGGAGCTGTTGCTCACTTCTCCGAATAGTTTCACCACTTGGCCCTCCGTAAATGGGCCGATTTCGTTGCCCGTGCGGTCGATGGGCACGCTGTGGATGAAGTCCGCATCTACCCCCACCACTTTCCAGCGCAGCGTCTTGGTGGTGGCGTGGTCCCCGCCGCCGGGGGTGTAGTCCACCTCCGCGTGCAGGCCGTCCGCACCGCCTTGGGTCACGGTCGCGATGTCGATAATCGTAGGCGCGGGCGTCCC